>JAJAYG010000157.1 GCA_026786335.1 Chitinophagales bacterium
AAGTAGAAACATCTAGCATTACAGATATAAATGGATTTGAATTGAAAACATTATCTTTCAATATTGATAATTCAGGAGAATGGAAGTATACCTCACAGGCAATTGAAAGAATCGGTAGCTTGGCTTATTTATTTCCAGAGGCAATCAGCAGTTTGATATTAGGAAGTTGGTAGTAGTGAAATAATGTTTGAAACGAACAACTTAGAAATTTAAGAAACTATACTAACTAAACAAAAGTTTTATGTAACGCCGAAATAAATGAGGAATTCAAAAAGCACTTGATTTAGCAAGAGAGATAACAAAAACAGAAAATTAAAACATCATGGAATTTTCTTTCCCTTAAATTCCAATTGAACAATATCAAACCAAAGCGGAGGAACCGGTGATCCATTTAAAGCTTTAGAACTTATGTGGAGGCTGTCATCATAAAACCATCCTTCGATTGTACGGTTGTAGTCTTCAAAAATAAAATAGCCACTTGCTGTGTCAACAGGTATTTGAGGCACATCAGTTGCGCCATGAATGCTGATGCTAAAGTTCCCTTCATCATTTACTTTAACAGTGTAAGCGTAGGTTGTATCAAACTTAACCACTCCGGTAGAATCAACACCCGAACTTGTTTCAGTGAAAGCACCCGAATAGCTTCCCGAATAAGAATTTGAGTAGGGTTGGGGATTATCTACAGGCGGCAGTCCATCTTCCTTCTTACAACTAATGATAGTAAGTGTAATAGAAAATATAATGAAGAGGTTTTTCATATTGAATTATAACGCCGCGAAAGTATGCTAAAATTCTCTTGCGCTTTTTTAAAGTACTGTTATTTAATGATTGATTTTATCATTTTAAATAAAGATCAAAATCATTGAAAATTAATTGCCGTGAGTTGACTTTTGTACAGTTAATTAATTATATCACCAAATAAAAAGGAGGAACATAAAATGAAACTCATGAAAAGCAATGAGAATTATCTGCCAACCTTCTCTAATGAATTTTTTGGTAATAAACTTTGTAGAGATATCAATTATTTTTTTCTTCCTTAAAATGCAAATGAAACATAATCAAATCTAGGAAATCAAGATCTCCTGATGTTTGCATTCACTGATGGAAATTAGGTTGTGTGAAACGCAACGCCACGGAGCTATTCGGGGCTTGTGTTTTTTTAACTCCGAATGATTTAGATTCGCACTACACAACTGCAATATCTATGAATGGCTTTTTGAAAAGAAATATTTTGCTTTTCTTTTTTCTTTTAACAACATCTTATCATTTGCAAGCACAGGTAACATTAATGAGTTATGGCGGCGGCAGGTATGGTGCTGGTTCATGCTTATTTCGCGATTATCAGGCCATTGGTATCAATCCTGCAAACGTTGGAATTTATACAGGAAGCGAACTTCAACTCACTACCGGGTTTCTTGATGCAAACACGCTCTTCTTTTCAGATGCATTACCTAAATCAGATATTGTAAATTCTTTACTTAAGGGAAAAGAACTTTCGACGGATGAAAAGGTTGAAGTGGCAAGGCAATTTTTAGAAAACGGAAATTCATTTACGGCGGAATTAATGCCGGTGAATTTTGTAATTCAGTTTCCAAAACTTGGCGGCTTTGGTTTTTCTTGGAGAGAAAGAATAAGTGGTAGTGCTATTTTTAGCGAGCCGCTTGCTGATATTGTTTTTAATGGTATCAATTCAAAATACATTGATACAATAATTACTGATATTGTGGGAAATCAAATAGGGATTTTTAGTGATACCATTAACCCACTAGATTTATTTAACGGCTCTTCAATTCAATACAACTGGTTAAGAGAGTATAATCTCACTTATGGTCGAAAAATTATTGGACACGTTGGTGGCATAAATGTTTATGCCGGCGGCTCTATAAAATTTTTACAAAGCAATGCATTCGCCGATGTTTCATTTAACAATGAAACAATATCGGGGTTTGCAGCATTCTCAAAAGTTTTTGATATTGATTATGCAAATTTTACTGATCCTGCATCACAGCTTGCAGGTCGTTTAACTCCAATAGGAAGAGGAATGGGTTACGATGCAGGAGTTACTGTTTCGTACAGAGATAAATTTTTTGCTGCAGCATCAGTTGTTGACATTGGCTCAATAAAATATACGGGAAACCTTGTTACCATCGATGGTGCAATTTCTGATAGTATGATCAATTACATTGGTGTAAATGCTGCAGATATTTTTACAGATTTTTCATCCATTTTTAATGCCGATGGATTGTTTAAATATCTTCCATCGGGTGAAATGAAAATTCCGCTTGCAACACAACTTAGGATTGGAGGCGCTTGGAAAGTTGCAAAAAAACTTGATGTTGGTTTTGATGTAATTCAATCATTGAATGATCAACCTGGCAGCGCATTGAATACACAATATGCTGCCATTGCAAACTTTAGCCCCATTAATAATATTAAAATTACCGGCGGATTATCTGGTGGTGGATTTTCCGACTTTGATGTGCCTGCAGGAATATCTTTTTCATTTTTTCCTGAACAAATCTGGCAACTTAGTATTGGTACAAGCGATTTAATTTCAATCGTAAAACAAGATCGCCCTACGATTTCCCTTAACATCTCTATTCTCAGATTTCACTATGAGTAATTTATTTTTAACTCATTGCATGTAGAATTTAGTGACCCTTCCTGCTTTCATATATTTGCGGCAATAATCATCATCTTTCATTCAAGTAATCAATCAAAGCATGAAAAAAATTATTGCAATACTTTTTATCATTTCAGGTATTAATTCATGTAAGTCACCTTCTTCAGGCAGCCTCGATTTTAGCGGCCAAATAAAAGGACTTCCCGCTGGTTCCGAAATTATTCTTCAGGAAATTACATTCTCAAATAGAAATTCACTCGACACTGCAGATGTTGATGCGCAAGGTGATTTTTCATTTCATACAAATATTAAAACTCTGGGCCTTTACCAGTTAATGATCAATGGTAAGGGTGGATTGTTTTTAGTGCTTGATGAAAAACCAACCAAGCTTGTCTTAAAAACAGATTCAATTGCATCTGCTAACTATAATTATAAAGCGGAAGGTTCACCTGCCACTGAACAGTTGAGGAAATTTATTTTAGAAATGAAAACCTATGGCGAAACTTATGGGGCTGCCATGAAGGATTATGAAAGTATGGTTAACGATTCAACTACTGACTCAATCAAAAATGTTTATGCCAGCAAAGTTGAAATAGCTGACAGTAATTTCAGAATATTTTTAAATGGTTACGTAGACACTGTTAAAAATCCAATTATTGCAATGTTTGCTGCAACAAATCTCGATATGAAAAATGATTGGGGTACAATTGATAAACTCACACAACGCATTAAAAACGAATATGGCTCACTTCCTTTTTCACAAGCTTTTCTTTCAGTTATTGATGAACAGCGACAGAAAAAACAAGAAGATTATTACGGACAAAAATTTGAAAATGGCACTGCTTTGCCAGAAATTGTAATGGAGGATATTAAAGGAAAAACCATTAAACTTTCAAGCCTTCGTGGTAAAATTGTGTTACTTGATTTTTGGGCTTCATGGTGCGGGCCGTGCAGAAAAGAAAATCCGAATGTTGTTGCTGCCTACAAAAAATTTCACGATAAAGGATTTACTGTATTCAGTGTTTCGCTTGATAATGATAAATCGAAATGGCTTGCTGCAATCGAAAATGATGGTTTAGTGTGGAACAATCATGTAAGTGAATTGAAAGGCTGGAACTCTCAGATTTGTCAAACTTTCGGAATACGTGCCATTCCCCAAAGTTATCTTTTGGATACCCAAGGAAAAGTGATTGCCTATAACCTCAGAGGCGAAGCTTTGATAAATGAATTAAATCAACTAATAAAAATAGAATAAATAGTTCAATAGTTTCAAAACTCTTATGTTTCTTTCTTTCTGTTCAAATGATCATTATCATGAAACTTCTTAAATCTTAATGCTTCTTTTGCCATTGCTATTTAATTTAGAATAAATCTAAATAGTGTTATTTTCGCCCCAAAATCTTAAACACTACTTATGAAAAGAAGAATCATTTATTTATTATTTATAACAATACTTATTTCAATCCCAAAAGAAGATTTTGCCATTGATAGAAATTTTGGATTTACTTATGAGAGCAGAACACTGCAAGGCGGCTTGAAAGAACTTGAAGCCTATGTAACCTATAAATTTGGGAGAGAAGATTATTACGCATCTCTTGAAAACAGGTTGGAATTTGAAATTGGTTTGGGTAAAAAATTGCAAACGGCATTTTACCTGAACCTTAAGGCACAAACCTCTCCTGTTTCATTTACTAATGCTGGTATAGGAACAAATGGCGAACTCGTATTAGTTGAGTATTCTGAACTTAGGACCAAGGCTAATATTGGATTTTCGAACGAGTGGAAGTATCAGCTAAGCGATCCCTCTGTAAATAAAATAGGTTCTGCACTTTATGGTGAGTACACGATCTCAACCGATGAGTTTGAATTGGAAGGTAAAATAATTTTGGATAAAAGATTCAATCGCTTTGTTACGGCATTAAATCTAACTGGTGAATTAGAATGGGAGGCAGAGCATAAT
>JAJAYG010000158.1 GCA_026786335.1 Chitinophagales bacterium
AGTTTTTGTTCAGCAATTTTTTTTAACAACAATAATTTTTCATTTCCAAAATTATTTTCATATCGATGGTTCATTGATTTAAGCTGTATCAATAAAGATTCACTCGTTTCGTTTTTTTCCTTCTTCATAATAATAAAATTTGTTTCGATTCTGCAAAATAAGTAACATCTTTAAAACAAAAATGGTATCACATTTTGCAATACCATTTTCACTTCTTCATAAAGAATAATTTGATTATATCTTCAATTGCAACTGAGCAACAAACATTGTATTGTTTTTCTGAGACCCTGCAATTTCCTTTTCGTAGTTGGTTTGAACAACATTTAATTGCAAACGGGCATCGTTATCGGGGAGAAAAATTAATCCAATGCCACCGGTAATTGTACTGTAAGCATCATTCTCATTAAAATTTGACGGATCAGTGTTTTCATATTTTCCACCGATTTCAAATGTTTTACACCACGGCTTCTCAAGTTTAATTCTTAAAAGTGCCTGTCCAAAATATCCTGCCATTTTAAAATTATTCAACTCCTTTGCTGTATCAGTTGATGATGAATAATTTACCACATTGGTGCCACTTATATATTCACCTTCAACAATCAAATTTAGTTTTGAACTTAAGTCGTGAATAAAACTAATATCAGCACCGGCAGTACCTCCGGTTATTCCCTTATCAATCCCGGCTGTTTGTCCATTTACTGCAAGGCGCAAACCCTTTACAGGCGTAAACTCTAACCTCCCTGCAAAATTTTTCTGCGAATTAATATCATAAGCAACACCCCTATCGCTGCCATTGAATACACCGGCATAATAACTTAATGGCGTTTTGTCTTTTAAGAAAGTTCCGAATACCATTAAGCCGGGTTGGTACGATGTATAATAATTATTCAACCAAAGTTTACTCAGCGTTCCGCGATCAATCATTCTTAAATCTTCGTGACTTGTTAACTCATCAAGTTCCATTGGGGCTTTAAACTGCCCGCCACGAACCTTAAATTGATCATTGTATTTGTATTCAAAATAAGCAAGCTCCATTGCTTTGCCTGGAGTTGAAGTTTTAAAATCAGGAATCTGAATTCGAATAACACCACTCCAATGTTCGTTTAAAGTAATATCTGCCCTTAACTCAAGTCTTCGAATTCTAAAGTTTGATTGAACAGGATCAGCATTAAATTTTCCCTGTACATCTACGCTGTCAGTAAAGGATTGTTCATACCGGGTATGAATTAATCCTTTAACTTTTATTGCTGGATTGAAGGTTGAACCGGTTGAAGTATTTGACTGTGCAAAGACTCCGTAAGAAATAAGCAAAATTATTGTAACGCTTAAAAAGAGTTTTTTCATGTTAACTTAAGTTTATGTGATTATTAATTTGCTGCAAATCTAAAAGCAGGTCAATGTTATGTATATTATTTTATTGTTAAGCAATAACAGTTATGCACTAATAAAATGTTAGCAGATCAGAAGCCTTTCAACTCGTGCAAGAGTTACTACCTTCGCAAAAAATATATTACCCGATGAGCATTACGAAAGAATCTGTTATTAAAGCGTTAAGCAATGTAATTGACCCCGATCTGCACAAAGATTTGGTGACGTTAAACATGGTAAGCGATATTGTGATTGATGGAAATAAAGTTTCATTCACAGTAATGCTCACTACTCCTGCATGCCCTATGAAGGATATGATTCACAATGCCTGCGTAAATGCCATCCATCATTTGGTCGATAAGGAAGCAGAAGTAAAAGTGAACATGAGTTCTTCGGTTACTACCAGAAGAAAAGATGGTGGAAAAATTTTACCAGGTGTAAAAAATATTATTGCAGTGGGTTCGGGAAAAGGAGGCGTTGGAAAATCAACTGTTGCAGTAAACCTCGCACTTGCTCTCGCGCAAAACGGTGCAAGCGTTGGTTTGATTGATGCAGACATTTATGGCCCTTCAATTCCAACCATGCTTGGCATTAAAGGAGAAAGACCAATGGTGCGTGATGTAAATGGCGTGGCGATGATGCAGCCCATTGAAAAATTCGGAATCAAAACTTTATCAATCGGATTATTAGTGGATGAAAAGCAAGCCGTTGTTTGGCGAGGTCCTATGGTTTCATCGGCACTCAAACAATTTGTTACCGATTGCGAATGGGGAGAATTAGATTATCTCATTATTGACCTTCCACCAGGTACTGGTGATATTCATCTGACCTTAGTTCAAACTGTACCGGTAACAGGCGCTGTGATTGTAACCACTCCGCAAGATGTTGCATTAGCCGATGCAAGAAAAGCTTTAGGAATGTTCAACATTCATCCCATCAACGTCCCCATTATCGGCATAATAGAAAACATGGCTTACTTCACACCTAAAGAACTTCCTGAAAATAAATATTACATCTTCGGAACCGGTGGAGGAAGAAAATTAGCAGCGGAATTTGATGTTCCTTTCCTTGGTGAAATTCCTATTGTGCAGGGAATTCGTGAAGGTGGTGATAGTGGAAAACCAGCAGTTATCAATCATGAAGAACAAATTGTAAGTGATATTTTTTTAAATTTGGGAAAGGAAGTAGCGCGCAACATTGCTATTAGAAATGCTAACTTTGAGGCGACAAAAGTGGTGGAGATGGTGAGGTAGATGAATTAGGAATTAGGAATTA
>JAJAYG010000159.1 GCA_026786335.1 Chitinophagales bacterium
AAGCATAAGTGTTGAATGCATGAATTGCCATAACATGTATCCTGCTTTTGATACTACCTCTTTAAATAAATTCCTTACCGTAAAAACAGGCATTGAATGCGAGCGATGCCATGGAGCCGGCGGCGAACATGTGAAAGAAAAACTTGCGGGCATTTATGTTGACACCTTAAAAGAAATAGATTACTCCATTGTGAATCCTGCGAATTTGTCGCGTGATCTTCAAGTGGAATTATGCCAGCGCTGTCACATGCAGGGCATTAGCATTTTGAATGAAGGGAAAACTTTTTTTGATTTTAAACCGGGAATGAAATTGAATGAAGTGATGAATGTTTTTATGCCACGCTATGAAAACGATCCTCCAATATTTATTATGGCATCGCATGCTGATAGAATGAAGCAAAGCAAATGCTATCTGAAATCAGAAATGACTTGCCTAACATGCCACAATCCGCATGTGAGTGTAAAGTTTACGAGTGAGGATCAATTCAACAGCGCTTGCAAGAATTGCCACACTTCACCAAAGGTTGAATGCAAACTTTCTATTGCAGAGCGACAAATTAATAATGATAATTGCTCTCAATGTCACATGCCTGTTTCTGAAACAATTGACATCCCCAATGTAACAGTTCACGATCACCGGATACAAATCCCTGTTACAAGAAATGATAAGGATGCAATCTTAAAGTTTGTAAGACTTGAATGCATGACAACAAAAAATCCCGATGACTTGCTGATGGCTAAAGGTTACCTGCAAACATTTGAAGGATTTTCTGCACAACCTTTTCTTTTAGATTCTGCAAAAAAATATTTAGACCACATTGAAGAAAGGCACAGCCATGATTTTGTGAAAACAAACATCAGGTATTTTTTTCTCTCCAATAATTATAATGAAGTGATCCAACTCACGAATGAGAAAATAAAAATTGAAACTGAAACAGATGCGTGGACTTTATACAGAATAGGGGAGTCGTATTACCAAACAAATGATTTTGTTTCGGCAGAAAAATATTTTTCGAAAGCCGTTTCATTTCAAAAAAATAATTTGGAATTTTTAAACAAGAAAGGAAGCGTATTGATGGTGATGAACAAAATTGATGATGCGCAAAAAACATTTCAATATTGCTTTGATCTAAATCCAAAATTTGCACCTGCAGTAAGCAACCTTGGCTATACTTACTTTGTAAAAGCTGATTTTGTATATGCCGAAAAACTTTTTGATCAGGCACTTGCTCTTGATCCTGATTACGAGCAGGCATTAATGAATAAGGTTGCTTTATTTGTGGTGCAAAGAAAAAATGATGAAGCAAAAAAATATTTGCAACGTGTGATAAAACTAAACCCTCAAAATGAAAAAGCAAAAGCAGCAATGCTTCAGCTTGCAATTTAATTCTCAACTGTGGCCAGAAAAAAAATAAAACCATTTTCAAAGCTGAAGAAAGTATTAATTGCTTTTGGCATTGTTCTTTTTCTTTCGCTGCTGTTAATTGGTTTTGATTTCTATCTCAAGATTTATGCGCCTGCAATTACAATTACCAATGATGATCCATATCTCTACATTCCAACAGGAAGCAGCTATGAAAATTTACTGGCGATTATTTCTCAAAAGAAAATCTCACATTCAATAGAAGACTTTGATTGGGTTGCCGGAAAAATGAACTTGCCTTCAAATGTAAAACCCGGCAAGTATCGGCTTCAACCACGAATGAGTAATTATGCTTTAGCTTTTTTATTGCGCAGCGGTAACCAGGAGCCGGTGAAACTCGTG
This sequence comes from Chitinophagales bacterium, assembly GCA_026786335.1. Lineage (GTDB taxonomy): Bacteria > Bacteroidota > Bacteroidia > Chitinophagales > UBA10324 > JAJAYG01. The sequence continues at coordinate 1,766 of JAJAYG010000159.1, forward strand.
ATAAAGAAATTTAGATTGAAAGCAGATTTGGTTTCATTCATTTCAAAAAAATTAGAAGTTGACTCTTTGGTTTTGATAACATCGCTCAATGATTCTGTTTACCTTAGGAATTATTCCTTAAAGCCCGATGAATCAATGGCACTATTTATTCCAAACACCTATGAATTTAAGTGGAATACAAGCACCGAACAATTTCTGCAGCGCATGAAAAGAGAGCATGATACTTTTTGGAATGAGCAACGATTACAAAAAGCGACCGCATTAAACTTAAATACAACACAAGTAACAACTCTTGCTTCGATCATTGAAGAAGAAACAAATTACAATCCTGAGAAACCAAGAATTGCAGAAGTGTATTTAAACAGAATTAAAAAGGGAATGTTGTTGCAAGCCGATCCAACTGTAAAATTTGCAATGAAAAATTTTGAGATCAAAAGAATCCGCTTTACACATCTGTCTTTTGTTTCGCCTTACAACACTTATCTGAATACAGGATTACCTCCCGGCCCAATTTGTAATCCTTCAATTGCGTCTATTGATGCTGTACTAAATGCAGAGCGTGGTGATTATATTTACTTTTGCGCCGATCCCGATAAACCGGGAACACATGCCTTCGCAAAAAATTACAAGCAACATCAATTGAATGCATTAAGATATCAGCGATGGCTGAATCAACGTTAAATAATTTCTAAAATGTACACTCACGAAATTGAAATAAGAGTTCGTTATGGAGAAGCAGATATGATGGGCTATTTGTATTATGGCTACTATTCTTTCTACTATGAGCAGGCAAGAGTTGAAACCATGCGATCACTTGGCATTTCATACAAGCGCATGGAAGAACTTGGTTTTCTTTTACCCGTTCGCGATCTGCACATAAAATTTATTAAGCCTGCATTTTATGATGATGTGTTAAGGATAAAGACCACGATAAATAAAATGCCGACTGTTCGCCATGATTTTAGTTATGAAATGTTTAATGCACAAGGCGAGTTGATTAATGAAGCAGAAACAACGCTTGTTTATCTTGATAAGGAAACCAGAAAATTGGTGAGCTGCCCTGAATTTGTAAAACAATTAATGCAACCGCACTTTATTAAATAACGTGAAAGAAATATTTTCCTTAATTACAAAATACAGCGGGTGGAATTCTTTAGTTGAAATTTCGAAAACTAAAGGATTCCCCGGCCATAGAAATATTTCGT
>JAJAYG010000160.1 GCA_026786335.1 Chitinophagales bacterium
ATCTTAACAGGCACCGCGATCTATGCACTCAGAATGCAGCTTCCGCTGTGATTTCGGTAAACGTAATCTGGTCAACTGCGAGTGAGCTGAAAACGATTCTCGATTCGTTCATAAACAGAGGTGTTACTGTTGCTGCAGTGATCATGGGAACTGAAGTAGATAATGATGTTGATGCAGTTTTTTTTCCAGCAGGTGCAACTGATTACAATTTGAAGATTGATCCGTTTCTCGACATGATGCGCAACTCTGCGAATTCACTTTATGAAGCTGCGTTTGCGACGATACCGATTGCAGTGAATGCGGCCGGCACAACGGGTTCGAATTATGCTTCGTGGAACACCTCTGTTTCAAGCCACATGGTAACTGCCTACAACTTACCAAAAGCAGGAGCTATTAATTGGTGGTGGTATCCGGCTCTATGCGCAAACGCGATGAGCGATCCGAAGACATGCATGGATCAATATTTCAATGATTCTCTTCCGAATAGAATCAACGGCTTTAAAGCATTCTATGATCAAATGTATGTATCGCAATATGGAATAAAAAGCGATACCTCCTTTGACTATTCGAATACTTTCATCAGCGGATATTTTCCTGTTAAAGAATTATTCTGGATGATAGATTATAACGCAGTGAATGGAGAATTTTTCAAAGGAGCTTATTTTATGAAGCTGGCTTCTTCTTCTTCGTACGATCCGATTTGGGATGATCCCAAAACCCCTTCGATCGAAACGAAATTGTCTGTCGCAAATGATTTCTTTTCACTTTCAAAAGAAATTACAGGAAGAAAATATCTGCATACTTCATTTACATCGCTCAATGGAAAACCTGTTCATGCAGAGCCCTTCTTCTTCTATGATGCTGCTACGAACTCGGGAAAATTATACGTAATGAATTCATCCGGATTACCCGATACACTAAGCAAGATATATTTTGATTGTCTTCAAGCTACAGGAGCAATTACCATTAGAACAATTTCGGCAGCCGGCTTGCTCACTGCAAAAGTCAACATACCGGCACTCACAACCACTACGCAAACATCTGCTATTGGTCAATACACTGTTGTACTTCCCGGCTACAGCATTGTAGTTATTGATTTCACCACGCCTGTATCAAACGTAACAGCTACTGCAACTCCCGCAACTATTTGCCAGGGATCTTCATCAACGCTCACAGCAACAGGAGCCATTAGTTATGCATGGTCGCCATCCACAGGTCTAAGCTCAATCAGCGGCGCCACCGTAAACGCAACACCAGCATCAACCATTACCTATACTATGACGGCAACAGACATTACCGGATGTAATATTTTGAGAGGAGTAGTTGTTTCTGTGAGTTCATTCCCTGCGCTGGCAATCACCGGCAACAACTCTATTTGCTCAGGGCAATCCACCACATTTGATGCGGGAGCAGGATACTCAAGTTACTTGTGGTCAAATGGTGCAACAACGAAAACCATTACACTAAGTACAGCCGGAACCTATACCGTGACGGTTACAAACTCTAATGGATGTTCAGGAACATCCTCGCGCGCATTAACCATCAATGCGACTTCCACTGTAACTGTCTCTCCAACCTCTTCAAGCATTTGTCCGGGCAACAATGTTTCACTCACGGCTTCCGGCGCAAGTACTTATGCATGGAGTCCATCAACAGGTTTGAGTGCTACTACTGGTGCAACAGTGACTGCAACTCCAAGTGCAACAACAACCTACACTGTTACCGGAACAAATTCATCAGGATGCACGTCAACAGCTACGGTTACTGTTACAGTTAGTTGTACACTGCCAAGTAACCTTTCTACTACCGGCATTACCAAGAATTCGGCTACTACAAACTGGACGATAGTTTCATGCGCAATTGGTTATAAAGTGAATTATAAGAAGCAGTCTGCTTCCACATGGACTGAGAAGACTGTAAGTTCAAACAAGGGTACTCTTAAGCTTTCAAGTCTTTCTTCAAGTACTGTTTACGAGTGGAAGGTAGCTACCAAATGTCCTGATGGTAATTACGGCGCTTTCAGCAACTCGTTAACTTTCACCACTCTTGCTCAGCGTATGTCTGACGAGAGAAATGATGAGATTTCGAATGAAAGTTTTTCAATAGTACCGAATCCAACAACCGGGCAGATGACAATTGAACTTCAAACTTCTGAAAATGTCAATGGCTCCGCCGAAATCTTTATTATAAATATTCTTGGTGAAGCAATTTTTTCTGAAAAAGCAATTATCAATGATGGTATTCTGAATCAGGTCATAAGAATGCGTGAAGACAATCCACCTGGTTTGTACTTGGTGAAAGTAATGGTGAACGATAAAATTTATCTCGCCAAGGTGATTTACCAAAAATAATTTTGTTAATCCACTTAACAGAAAGTTCTTAGACGAGAGCATCCTTTTTGTTTTACTGAACTAGTTTTGAGATGCTGCTAACCATTCTCGATTCTACTTTCCTATTTATACCGCTCTATGAAAAACGAAGAATTACAATTCAACAAAAACGAAGATGCAAACCTGTTGCTGATGAGTGAAGTGCGGCAGCGGCTTGATAAAATAAAGCTCGGCGGCGGAAAAAAGAATATTGAGAAGCAGCATGTAAAAGGAAAACTCACTGCCCGCGAACGCATTGAAGCATTGCTCGATCAGGATGCAACGCAATTTGAAGTAGGCGCTTTTGCAGGTTTTGAAATGTATGAAGAGCAAGGCGGTTGTCCTGCTGCCGGTGTGATTGTGATTATTGGTTATGTGGAAGGAAGACAATGTATTGTAGTTGCCAATGATGCCACTGTAAAAGCAGGAGCGTGGTTCCCTATCACAGCAAAAAAGAATTTGCGTGCACAGGAAATCTCGATGGAAAATCGCTTGCCAATAATTTATCTGGTTGACAGCGCCGGAGTTTTTCTTCCCATGCAAGATGAAATTTTCCCCGACAAGGAACACTTCGGAAGAATTTTTAGAAACTATGCGCAGATGAGTTCGATGTGCATTACACAGATTGCAGCGATCATGGGAAGCTGTGTTGCAGGCGGTGCGTACTTACCTATTATGAGTGATGAAGCAATGATTGTGGAAGGAACAGGAAGTGTTTTTCTCGCAGGTCCATATTTGGTAAAGGCCGCAATTGGTGAAGAGGTGGATTTGGAAACTTTGGGTGGCGCAACTTCCACTACAGAAATTTCGGGTGTTACAGATTACAAATGCAAAAATGATCAGGAATGCATTGAGCGCATTAGAAGTATCATGAGCAAATTGGGTGATGCAAACAAAGCAGGGTTCAATCGCAGCAAATCTTCATTACCAAAAAAGAATGAAAAAGAAATGTTAGGAATATTGCCAACCGATTCCGGTCAACAATACGATACATACGAAATCATAAAGCGATTGGTGGATGATTCTGCAATTGATGAATACAAACCCGGTTATGGAAAAACAATTATCTGCTGCTATGCCCGCATTGATGGATGGGCCGTGGGAATTGTTGCGAACCAAAGAAAGTTAGTGAAGAATAAAAAAGGGGAGATGCAATTCGGCGGAGTTATTTATTCCGACTCGGCTGATAAAGCGGCGCGCTTTATTATGAATTGCAATCAGAAAAAAATACCATTGGTGTTTCTGCAAGATGTTACCGGTTTTATGGTTGGAAGTAAAAGTGAGCAGGGCGGCATTATAAAAGACGGAGCAAAAATGGTAAACGCTGTTGCGAATTCTGTGGTGCCGAAGATTACAATTGTAATTGGCAATAGTTATGGCGCAGGCAATTATGCCATGTGCGGCAAAGCTTATGATCCACGAATAATTGTTGGATGGCACACTGCAAAGATTGCGGTGATGGGGGGTGACCAGGCAGCAAATGTTTTACTTCAAATACATAAGGCAACATTGAAAGCAAAGGGAGAAGAAATTACTCCGGAGGTTGAAAAAAAATTACTCGATGAAATCACGCAGCGTTACGAAAAACAAACCACACCCTTCTATGCGGCATCGAGATTATGGATTGATGCGATCATTGATCCGCTCGAAACACGCAAAGTAATTTCAATGGCGATTGAGGCGGCGAACAATGCACCGATTGAAAAGCAATTTAATGTGGGGATTATTCAAACCTGATTGAATCTCTTAAACTTTGTGTTCTGGTTTGTTTTTTAAATGAATACACTTCAAAAATATCGCAACCCAATTAATCAATTGTGCCGGCAGTTTAAAGTTAAAAAACTTTACGCTTTTGGTTCTGTAGTCAATGACAACTTTCGTGAAGACAGTGACATTGTTATGCTTGTTGATTTTGATGTAATGAAGGAGGAAGATTATGCCGATAATTATTTTGATTTAAAATTTTCTCTGGAAGATTTGCTTCACCGCCCTGTTGATTTGCTTGAAGAAAAAGCAGTTCATAATCCTTATTTGCGAAAAGCAATTGATCTGCAAAAAGAGTTGATCTATAGATGATGATATAAAAACCTGGCTCTTCGATATTCAACAAAGCATAGCTGAAGGTGAAAGTTATTTTGAATGAAAGCAAAAATGGTTTGATGAATTTAGTAATGATGGTAAGACCAAGCGTGCGGTTGAAAGAAATATTGAGATTATTGGTGAAGCATTGAATAGAATACTGAATAAGGATTCTGAATTTCCAATCACCGAAGCGCGAAAAATTATTGGACCCCGCAATCGCATTATTCATGGTTACAATAAAGTTACTCCCGATAATTTTGTGGGGAATTATAATTAACCATCTTCCTGTTTTGAAAATCAAAATATTGGAATTACTAAGCATGTAATTTCTATTACATCAGAGTAAGTTTATTGTATCCTTAAAATAACTGAAAGTAAAAGGAAGTATATTATCTCAGTTATTTTCTTATTTTTACTTCAACTAAATTAGCCCATCATGAAAAAAATGCTACTGCTCTTATTTTTTATTTTCCCTTTCATTGCTTCAGCGCAAACAATTATCATAGATGATTTTGAAAGTTATGCTGAAGGCGATCTGCTTGCGGCAAATTCTGATGTTTGGACAACCTGGTCGGGTGGCATTGATGCAGAAGATGCGCCCATCAGTAGTGATGAGGCGAGCAGCGGAATTAACTCTGTTCATGTTGTTGGTAATGTTGGACCAACAGATTTAATTCTTCCTTTCCCCGAAGATTATACAAGCGGAGTTTATGATTTTAGTTTGAAAATGTTTTTTAAGGAGGGTTATGGCGGTTACTTTAATATTCAACAGAGTTCGGTGCCGGGAGTTGACTGGATGTTTGAAATATATTTTGATGATGCAGGTGGCGGCTATATTAATGCTGGCGGATTTGAATCCGCCTATTTTGAATACGTTCCCGAAAAATGGAATGATGTATTTATCAAAATCAATCTCACTGATGATGAAGCTCAATTATGGGTAAATTCCATTTCAGTTTATACATGGCAGTGGTCGCTTGGTGCGCTCGGTTTAAGTTATGTGAATGCAATGGGAGGCGTAGATATTTTCGCCTATGCAGCAAATGCAGGGGATGCTGATTTTTTTATTGATGATGTTTCTCTCTCAAAAGGATTTGCAACCGGAATTCAAAATGAAATTGCTGACAATCAATTTCAAATTTTTCCTAACCCAAGTAATGGAGAAATAAATTTGATCACCAATAATTTTACAGCAGGTGAATACGAAATGCAAGTAGTGGATGTATTAGGAAATATTGTAAGCACAAAAAATATTTATCTTTCGGGGAATGAAAAAGAAAATTTAAACCTCGATCTCGCAGCGGGAATTTATTATCTCAGATTATTGAATGGAAATATTTCGATGATAAAGAAAATTATAGTTGAGTAAGAAGTAACCTCAACTTCCCCACTGATAACTTTTAAAATCCAACCCCGCTAAATGCAATGCGCGGTCAACCACAGTTGCAGCAAGCTCATCAAATGTTTTGGGTAATGAATAAAAAGAAGGAGTGGCAGGGCAAATAATTCCGCCGGCTTCGGTAATCAGTTTCATGTTGTTGATGTGTATGAGATTGTAGGGCGTATCACGAATAACAAGAATCAGTTTTCTTCTTTCCTTTAACATCACATCGGCAGTGCGGGTAATTAAGTCATCTGAAATTCCTGCAGCAATTCTTCCCAATGTTCCCATAGAACAGGGGCAAACAATCAGTGCATCATAGCCGGCAGAGCCGCTGGCAAAGGGAGCGGTAAAATCATTTTTCTCATAGGTTGTAAAAGGAAGTTTACTGTAATCTTCATTTCCTAATTCATGTTTCCAAACAAACTTTGCATTGTCGCTCATCACCAATCCGAGTTTTTCGAATTGGTCTTTCATTTCCAACACCTTATCAAAAAGTACTTTGGCATAAATGCTTCCGCTTGCCCCTGTTACTGCAATCACAATTTTCTTTTTCATACATGCAATTTCAATAATTCTTTTTCAATTCCGATCTTGAACTTTGAGTTTTGAATTTTGAATTTTATTTTTTGGTTCATCCTTCTTTGCCCAATAAAATTTTCAAAACATAATTTCTGTAACTCTCACCAATAGGTATTTCATGATTTTGAATTTTCACCATGTTGCCCTCAATAGATTCAATTTTTCCAATAGGAACTACATAACTGCGGTGTATACGCATAAAAGTTTCTTCGGGCAAATGTTGTGTAAATTCTTTAAGGTTCTGTTGTGTTGGCAGCTTTCCTTTTTCGGTATGCACGATTGCAAAGTCACGCATTGCTTCTACATAAATTATTTCATCAAGCTTTACTCGAATGTATCTGGTTCCTGTCTTCATAAAAATTTGCTGAGCAAGTACCGGTTTCTTTTTTTCTTTAAACAAATCATTAAGGCGATTTGAACAGAGTGAAAAGCGTTCGTGCGTAATCGGTTTCACCATGTAATCAAAAACCTTCATTTCAAAACCTTCTGCAGCAAATTCTTTGTGCGAAGTAGTAAGCACTGCAATCGGCGGGTTGGTCAGGGATTTTAAAAATTCAAGTCCGCTCATACCTGGCATTTCAATATCAAGAAATAAAACATCGGGTTCAAGCTCGTTCAAAACATTTATCGCTTGCATTGCATTCTCGCACATACCTGCAAGTTCTAAAAAATCAACACCGGCAATAAGGTCCGCCATTATTTCGCGGTTCAACTTAATATCGTCAACAACAAGACAAGTAATCTTCATAATTGATTGGGATGTTTAGCCGTGAAAAATACACCTTTTCGCAGTTTAAGTAATCGTGTTCGCAGAATCTTGTTGGCAATGGCTTATGAGTCGCGATATATTTGTACTGCGTTCATTCATATATTTTTTATCAGGCAATGCATTTATATAAGCACCCTACCAGATAAAACTTACGTATCGGGGAGTCACTATAGACTCCCTTTTTTATTTTCAAATAATTTTAAGCGCAGGTAAAAAGGTTCGTAGTTCGTATGAATTCATTCGCATGTTTAATTGCATAGTTCGCAGATTTGGCTATTCCTGCCCCTGCAATCAGCTATATGTTTGCAACGGGTTTGGTGGTTTTAACCACGTATAATATCTGAGATAATTATTTTCTTGGGCTATGAAAACAAGGAATAAGCGGGGCAATATTC
>JAJAYG010000161.1 GCA_026786335.1 Chitinophagales bacterium
ATGTTGAAGTCACTTTTCTTATTCGCAGTCATCATTCTTACGCTTGCCGCCTGTAAAAATATGGATGGTAATAAAGAATCCGCTCTCATTAATTCAGATAGCAGTAAATGGATTTTTGATACTGTTGCTATATACAATGTGGAGGGCGAATTCCTGAGAGATACGGTAATCCGTTACAATGCAAAGGAAGATTCTTCGCAGTTGTATTAAAATATTTTTTGGGAAATATGGAAAGTTAGCAGGCGAAATCAGTAATTCGAAATGCATACTTCATGCTGTCTATAGTAACGAAGGCGTTAGCTGCTCTCTATCCAGGCTGACAAAGCGCTTCGGTTGATCCGTTTGGCTTTGCGTAATTTGATGATTAAATAAATAATAACCATAAATAAAATCAAGGTGATTGCCGGATGAATGATCACAAACAACCAAATGTTTATTTCTTCATAACTCATTCCTGTAATCATTGCCATTCTTTCTAAGAAATGTACACACCAATAAAAAGCCTCGTTCATAGTTATCGTGATTTAGATTTTATCTTCAATCAGCCGGGTCGTTTTGACTCAGCCAGTCCTTTTTGGGTGACTGGGAGACGGGAAAAGAAGAAAGATAATGAGGAAAATGAAATGTTGCAAGGTTTGTTAGTTGAAGGGAGTAAATGTAGTGATCTCGGAATTCGGATTTCTGATTTCGGATTTGAAATATTCTGCCACGAATTGCACGAATTAACGCTAATTTATTTTCGTGATAATCTGTGCAATTCGTGGCAATGAATTCTTTTCATTTCCCTAAAAAACTTTTTCTAAATCTTCTCGAGCACAATGCGGTAGTGTTCCATTATCTCGCGCTCGAAGCAAATTCTGTTTGGGCTTACGTGCAGTATTTCCCAGCGGTAACGGAATTCACGGTTGCGTAAATAGCGCGGAAGAAGGGAGAGATAAATCATGTACTTCTCTAAATTGAATGCGAGGAATTTACTTTTCCATTGCTTGATGCTTTCAATGTAATCGAGCCGCCCGCTGTTTACACTTACGATCTTAAACCAGGGCTTTGCATTCTTTTCAATTTGCTCTAAGCCATAGGGCAGCCATGAGCCGGGAAATTGTTTCTTCATTAATGCAATAATGTATTGATCTGAATTTTTTGGGGCGTTTACATCACCGGGATTTCCGGCGGGCATGTTTTTACCGAACACCATTGTTTGCAGATAAAATCTTTTGCCTGTTGGAATAAGCTTGGAGGCGTGCTGAAAGAAATCGGTGTACACCTGATCTTGTCTTCCTTCCATAAAATCATCGGGCGTACAAAAATGTTCGAAGGCGCCCACGCTGCTGATGCCATCAAACATTCCGAAATCGGCGGGCAGTACTTTGCGGCAATCTTGCAGGTAAGCTTCGAGATGATTGCGGATGCACGATTCGTATTGCGCTTTGGAGAGCGTGATGCCGATTCCTTTTACTCCAACTTTTTTGAGGTAGTTGATGTATGGACCCCAGCCGCAACCCAAATCAATTACGCGGTTGCCTTCAACAACGCCGAGTGCTTTCGTGATGTATTCGTGTTTTTTGCGTTGCGCCTCATCGTAGCTGAGTGAGAAATCGCCATTGTACATGGCGCCACTGAAGTCACCGGTTTCGCCGAAGCTGTGTCGAAAAATTTTATCAATCGTAGAATAGATGTAGTTGAGATCTATTTGATTTGCCATGCGTCAAATATAATTATTCGGGTTACTTTAAATAGTTGATCAACTAACGAATCAATGTTTATTGTTGGCTGCCTATAGGCAGTTGAATTTATTTTTCTTTTTTACAGGTGGGTGCACTTATCGTTATCGGCATCAACACCAAATTGCTTTTGCATCTTTGATTCTTAATGAAATTATTTTCAATTCTGAAAACGTACAATTCAAATGCTTATAAAGTGAGTAAGCCGATTATTTATTGCTTGCTGCTCGTGCTTGCGCTAACTGACAGGTGGATGATACTTTCTCAATTTGCTTTTAAATACACCGATCACGATCAAACATTGATGTGGTCGGGTGCAAGAGAAATGATGCACGGCTTGTTTCATGAGCCATGTTTTTACGGGCAGAATTACAATACGATGATGGAGGGGTTGTTTTCAGTTCCGCTTATTTGCATGGGGTTGCTTTATCCCGTTTCTCTTCCGCTTTTAACAAGTGCTCTTGCTTTGTTTCCTTATTTACTTTTTTCTTTGATTTGTTTAAGGAAGAAAAAATATATTAATGCTTGCATCATTTTGCTCATCTGTATTTTACTTCCTGCCGAATATGGAATGATGAGTTCAATGTCGCGCGGTTTTGTAACCGGAATTTTTGTTGCAAGTATTGCCTGCATGGGTTTATTCCATCCAAACAATAAGTCAAGTTGGTTTTTGTTTGGGCTGTTTGGAACGCTTTCATTTTGGGTGAATGGAAATTCAGTGCTCCTGATTATACCGGTTTTTATTTTTCTGTTTCTTCATCATGCAAGAAATTTTTGGTTTTATGTTTTTACCGCATTGGGATTTATTCCTGCTGCTGTCTGGATTTATTTTGCTTTCAGGTTTTACGTTTTGCATCCGGGATATATTTTTTATCAGTCAATTGATTATTCCTTTTCATTTCAATTATTATTTGACAGTTTTAAAAATCTTAACTCGTTCTTTAATGATGTAACTCCGTTGTTTTGGAATGCGGGTTGGTTAGTGTTGATTCTTATCGTGATTGAAAGTGTAATACTTTTCATTCAAAAAATTTTAAAGCAGCAACAGGACTTTTAGGCGCACTCGTAGTTATTATTCTTTCGCTGGGAATAAGTAAAGTTCACAAGGGAACCGAAAATGTTTTCTTGCCGCTGGCAAGAATGTATCTCGCCGTTCCTGTTCTCATTGGTTTATTCACAGCAGTGTTAAGATGAAGGAATCGCGATTGTTGCTGATCACCATAATAAGTTTGGGGTTGGTGGTATTTGCTTTTTAAAATTATTATCTTGATGAGCGTATTGAAAATGCTTTGGCAGTACCGAATGGTGTAATGGAATTTCACAAAACATCTTTTATTGATGAGAGTTGCCATCAACTGCGTGATGTTGCGGGCGCACACGATGTTACTCTTATTGTTTCGTTCAATACGCTTTACGATCAAATGTTTGGATGCTCATGTTTGTATAAGGATTTTCCGCTCACCCTTGTTACTTATCATGAGCGCCGAACATGGCGGTTTGAAGAGGAAGAGCATGCAGTGCACAAGAATATTTTGTTAATCGGCAATCCGTTGCCCGGTGATTCTTTTTACATTTTAGATCATGATCCTCATGTTCAAAAGCTGGCATCGCCTGATTGGTTTGATAAAAATATTTATCTGATTACTGATAATCACCTGCGCACTTTGGATTTGTTAAGGAAGTATGGTATTGGGTTTAGGAAGTATAAGTGATGGCTGAATTATGACCTGCCTATCGGCAGGCAGGTTTTTAGGATTTGTGGGATTATAGGATTTTTATATTCGTGCC
>JAJAYG010000162.1 GCA_026786335.1 Chitinophagales bacterium
ATTTTCATCATTTCATAATTCACGCGAATGAAATACTTGATAATAATTTTAGTGTTCTTAATACTATTGTTTGATTGGTTAATGCTAAATGCACAAACTATAGATATGGCATTAGGCTATCAAAGAACTTTTAACAATGATTTTATTGGTTATAACGGGCAGAGTATGGAGCGCGATTCGATTGGATGGAGTAATCCCTTTTTGCTTAGCAATTTACCGAAGCTCAATCCTAAAAATATAAGGTACCCGGGCGGGGGAGTATCAAATTGGTGGGATTGGAGAAAAGGTTGGTTTGTAAATGATCCCGGGTTACCACCTGCATATAGTGGTATTCCGGTAAGAGATAATCGACTTGAGAATTTTAAAAAATCAATCGATGCCACAGGGTCAAATGCAATATTGGTTTTGAACATGATTACTTCAACGTTATCAGATCAGGTTGCAATGCTTAAGCATGCAGATTCGATTGGCATTAAAGTCAAGCTTGTTGAATTAGGATCTGAATTCTATCTTGAGGGGGGAGATGATTCAGTTGCAATTGTTAATTTATTTCCTACCGCAGAATCATATGCCATTGTAGCTTCTAAATGGGCTGATACTATTCACAAATATTTTCCACTGGCAAAAGTGGCTGCACAAGGAGCCTACAACAGAAATAATGCCCCAAGAAGAATCACCTGGGATGAAAATTTATATCCATCACTTCATGGAGAAAATGTAATTTCATTTCACACTTACATGAGTGCTGCAAAAGCTGATGAAGAATACAATAATACAATTGGAGCATTTACTTCAGCCGAATTACCAACTCTCTTTTCAAGACCATTTAAGATGTGGGATATTCTAAGTACTGAAGATTTGCCTCTTGTTCCAAAAGGTGATGATGTTTGGATTACAGAATATAATTTAAGAGATAAAAATAAACCTACACAAGGTTGCTGGGCACATGGATTGTTTGCCGCAACTCAAACAATGTTGTTTCTTAATGATTCGCGCATTAAACATTTGGCTTTTCACTCCATGGATGGCACTGCAGTGGCAGGTTCTTTTTTTAATGTTATTGATGGCTACAATTATGGAAGTGCAGGTCACTTTATTCCTCCCACAAATCCTCCTGCATCAACACAGTATTGGGGGCTTACTGCAGCCGGAAGAACAATGCAGCAACTTGGCTTGGCAATGAAAAACATGACCAATGCTTCTCCTCTAGAATTTTATGCCTTACCTACCATCACTACTATTGATGGAGAAGATACCATTACATATCCGGCAATTTATGGTTGGGCTTTTACAAGTAATGATTCAACTCAAGTTTGTATTGTTAATCTTTCTGCAACTGAATACAAAATTACCACGTCCTCAATATTTCCGGCAAGCGGAAAGTTTGAGAGATATTATGGTGATGCACTTATGTATGTAGCGTATGAAAGTGACCTTTCACAAAAAGGTCCTGCAGTTTTACCCACTGGTAGTTTGGCTTTAAAAGCATATTCTATTACAAGAATTAAAGCGGGAACAGTGCCCGCGCCACCTCCAACTATTTCTATGGTTGCTAACGGAACAACAACATTTTGCAGTGGTGATAGTGTTCAACTTGATGCGGGAGCAAATTATCTTGAATACCTGTGGTCAACCGGTGCAACAACAAAAAACATTTGGGCAAAAAAGAATGAAAGCTATTGGGTTAGAGTCAGAAATGTTCACAATGGTTATTGGACTGCTGATACAACTGTTGTAACAGTTAATTCCTTACCATCTAAACCAACAATTAAAGTTCCATTGATAGTTACGTTTTGTGAAGGAGAAATTTTTAATATGGAAGTAAAGGCTCCCGATTCAGAACTTACATACTCATGGAGCAATGGACTTACAGGTACAACTTCACAAACAACAATTGGTGGAGCATTTACTGTTACAGCCACAAATAGTGTTGGATGTTCAAAAAAATCTGACCCTCTGTCAGTTACTGAATTCACATCACCAAAACCAGTTGTAACCCCTGGCGGCCCATTGGAAAATTGTTATGATAATGTATCAGCTTTAAATGCAGGTGGCGGTTATAAATCATACACATGGAATGATGGGAAAGTAGGGCAAAAATATACTCCTTCTGTCTCAGGAACCTATTCATGCACAGTCGTAGATTTTAATGTTTGTAGTGGCAAATCAAATTCAGTTTCTCTTACCATACATGAACCAGCACTTCCTGTAGTTACTATAAATGGACCTACTGCATTTTGCGATGGAACTTCACCAACCTATTTAAAAGCTCCGGCTGGCTTTTCTTATCAATGGTTAAAAGGCAGTACTTCATTAGAAGGTGAAACTAACAGCAAGTATTACCCAACAAAAGGAGGAACTTACAAAGTGAAAATAATTGATACGTGGAGTTGTACAAAAAAATCTAGCGGTACATCCATAACAGTAAACAAGAATCCGACAACAAAAATCACGATACTCAATGGAGATGACAAGAAAATATGCGTAGGAATTGAAACAGTTACCCTGCAAGCAAAAGCAGGAAGCGGTTACACTTACAAATGGAAACTGGATGCAATTACAATTCCGCTTGCAATTGATCAAAATTATATTGCACTTGCAGCAGGTGATTTTACCTATAAAGTAACAGATGCAAATGGTTGTACTGCTACATCGGCAATTACAACTATAACAAATAACTGTAAGATTATAAATGATGATGGTGGAACGAAGGAAGTGAGATTGCTTGAAATTTATCCTAATCCTGCTTCTTCATCAGTTAACATTCATTCACATATTAATGGAGATGTGCAGGAAGCATTTATTACAGTTAGAAATATTGTAGGGCAATCTTTAATCGAAGCTAAGGAGAAAATTGAATCAGGTGAGTTGAATGCTGATTATGATGTTTCTCAATTGCCTGCAGGAATTTATTTTGTGGTAATGAAGCAGGCTGATCAAACAATAGTTAAAAAGTTGATCATAGAATAAGAGGCAACATTATAACAACAAAAAAAACACCGATGGAAATCTCATCGGTGTTTTTTGTTTAGTGATTTACTCAAACATTATTTGAACCTGAAGTAACCGGAACACTTTTTTTTATGCCTGTTTTATTAAAGAACCACGACTTGAACCCTTCGTTCAATAAATACATCACCGGTACTACAAGAAGTGTTATAAAAGTTGCGTAACCTAACCCGAAAATAATAGTCCACGCAAGCGGTCCCCAGAAAACAACGTTTTCACCACCTAACCAAATATCTGGTTTTAAGGCGGTGATTAAACCATAGAAGTTAATATTCAAACCGATTGCAAGCGGAATCATACCGAGCATGGTTGCAGTAGCAGTTAACACCACAGGAGTCATTCTGATTTTAGCTGCTTCAACCACTGCTTCTTCTATTTTAACCCCTTGTGAAATTAGAAGGTCGGTAAATTCTACAAGCAGAATTCCGTTCCTTACCACAATACCTAATAAAGCCACAACACCAACACCGGTCATCACAGCAGAGAATGCCATTCCAGTAAATCCATATCCAAGTAATACTCCAATAATGCTGAATACAACTTCGGCAAAAATGATTATTGGTTTTGAAATGGAGTTGAATTGTGTTACCAAAATAACAATGATCAGGAACAATGAAATGATCCATGCAACACCCATAAAGTTGATTGTTTCTTCCATATCCTGGCTTGCACCAGTGTAACCAATTGTGATTCCCTCGGGAGATTTATAGTTCTTTAATGCTTCCATTACTTTACCCATGATAACAGGTTGCTGACTTTCATAACCTGTTAAAAGATTTGATCCAAGTGTAACTACTCTTTTTTGATCAATTCTTTTTACACCTGAATAGGTGGTTGAATATCTAAAATTTGCAAAGGAGCTGAAGGGGATTTGTTTTATCTGCCCATTGCTTTGATCACGGAATGTAATTTTTAAATCCTGCAACTGATCAATATTTTTTCTTTGAACTTCATCATAGCGGATAACAATAGGATAGTCATCATTTCCTTCTTTGTATTTCGATGCTTCCCAACCATAAACAGCATTTCTTATTTCAAATCCTGCTTGTTGTGTAGTGATGCCAACCCGATTCATTAGCTCACGATCAAGATCAATTGTAATCTCAGGTTTGTTTGCCTGCAAATCTGTTTTAAGCTCTTCTATTCCTTCAATGTTGAGTGAATCGAGATACCTTTTAATTTCATTGCTGGTGGCAATCAGTGATTCAAAATTGTCACCGGTAATCTCAATGTTAATTGGTTTGCCTTGTGGTGGTCCGTTTTGTTCTACACCTATCGTGATTTGCGCACCGGGTATTCCTTTAACTGCTTCACGGAATTTTTCTACATAGAGTTGTGAGCGCCTGTTACGCCTTTCTGCCGGATCAATAAATGCAACTGCAACTTTTCCTTTATTTGAGCTTATGCTTTGATCAAATTGATCTTCACTGGCACCAAGCGCCACGTTTGAAATAACTGATTTTACAATCGGGTTATCTTTTCCAAGCACATTAAAAATTCTGTTCTCAACAATTTTTGTAACAGAGTCAGTTTTTGTTTGATCGGTTCCCGAAGGCATGGTTACATAAGTAAAAATGAAATTGGGATCACCTGTTGGAAATTGTTCTAATCCCGGTTTTGTAATCATCAACATTACAATTGCCAGAATAAGAGTACTGAATATTGAAACGAATAAAATTACAGGATGTACCAAAGTCCATCTTAGAAAGTTTGCATAACGACTTTGAAACCATGGCCAGCCCTTCTTTTGAAAACTTTTTACCCAATTAATTAATACCAATTGATAAAGCCAATACAAAATCACAAGAGCAATAATTAAATTTCCAAGTAAAAGATATCCTGAAATACTTAACACCAATCCAAAGATTGCAATGATTCCCGACCAGATTATTTGTTTTCTTCTGTTAGGAATTTCATTTTCGTTGTGTGGCTTCATAAATGTTGCTGCAAAAACCGGGTTAAATAAATATGCTACAACCAAGGATGCAGTAAGCGTTAGAATAAGTGTTACAGGCAATGAATGCATGAAAGATCCAATAACACCCGGCCAAAATAAGAGCGGGAAAAATGGTGCAAGCGTAGTCATGGTCCCTGCTAACACAGGAATAAAAACTTCACCTGCTGCAGTTTTTGCTGCCTGTTTAATGGGGACTTTTCCATTTGCAAAAATGCGGTGCGTGTTTTCGATTACAACAATCGCATCATCAACCACAATTCCTAAACTTAGAAGAAACCCGAAAAGAACAATCACATTCATTGTCCACCCTGCAAAACTTAAAACAATAAAAGCAATGAACATTGAAAGCGGGACAGAAAGCCCCACAAACATTGCATCGGTTGCGCCCATAAAAAACATGAGTACAAGTGTTACTAAAATAAAACCAATGATGATGGTATTTATAAGATCTGCAACCTGTGTGCGTGTTGTTGTTGAGGTATCACCGGTAATAACCAGGTCTACATCTTTTGGAATTTCTTTTCCCCCGGTAAGATTTACTATTTCATGAATTCTGTCTGATGCTTCGATAAGATTAGCGCCGCTCTTTTTAATTACATTAAGCGTAATTACTTTCTTCTTATTCAGTTGTGCAAACGATTCCTGCTCTTTGAAACTATCTTTTATTTCTGCAATATCACGCAAGTAAATAGGATTGTTTTGCATGTTATTAATGATCAGGTTCTGAATCTGCCCAACACTTGAAAACTCTCCGTTCACCGTAATACTTCTTCTTACTTCACCCAATTTTATAGTACCGCCCGATATAATTCTGTTCTCACTGCTGATGGCTGAATAGATATCATACATACTGATTTGAGCCGCCTCCATCTTGTACATATCAACGTTGATCTGGATTTCTCTTTCAGGAGATCCTATAATATCGACTTTAGAAATTTGTTGAACTGCTTCAATTTTATCCTGCAATAACTCTGCATACTTTTTTAATGAAGCAAGATCATAATCGCCGCTCACGTTAACCTGCATAATCGGGATTTGCGAAAACTCAACTTTATTTGCATTGGGTCCCCATGTTGGATCCAAATCACTTGGCAGGTTAGGTTTTGCCTTATCAAGTGCATCTTTTACTTTTTGATTAGCTTCATCAATATCGGTTCCTGAAATAAATTCAACCTGTATAGAAGAAAAATCCTGAACAGAGCTGCTTGTGATTTTATTTATTCCGCTAATAGCGCCAATCTCTTTTTCAAGAGGTTTGGTAATCAGATTTTCAATGTCGGTAGGGGCTGAACCCGGGTAAATTGTTGAAACATATACAGTAGGCATTGTTACATCGGGAAAGAGCTCCTTAGGCAAAGCATTGTATGCTCTAATTCCCATAATTGTGAGCAGAACAATGATGATAAAAATTGTAGTGCGGTTATCAATTGCCCAGCTACTTCCTTTAAACTCTTTGATCGTGTCTTTCATTGATATGTATTTTAAATACTAAATCTTGAATTCATCTCTGAAATTCAAAATTCATTTTAGGGGTGCTTAAAAATTTTGAATTAGAATTTGATTACTTGTCCGCTTATAAGATCCTGATAGCCGGCTGTAATAATTTTATCTCCTGCAGTAATTCCGCTTATAACCTCAATCTTTCCATCGTAAATAATTCCTGTGGTAACCACTTCGCGCTTAGCCGTTTTTCTTGCGCCATCATCTGTTGCAACATAGATAAACTGACCATCGCCTGATTTATGAATAAGATTAACATCCAGCACAAAGGTGCTTTTTGCTTCATAGTCAAGAATCTTTATCACAACAATCATATTTGGTTTGTAAGCTTCTTTGCTTGGTAACTTTGCTTCAACTTTAAATGATCTTGATTGCGGGTTAATCACTTTTGCTGCATAACTTACTTGTGATTCAATCTCTGTATTCAGGGTAGGAAATAATATCATAACTTTTTTTCCTGCTACCACAGATGCTGCGTAGCTTTCAGAAACATCACCAACTGCTTTGAGGTTGCTCATGTTAACTACTCTTATTCCTCCAAACCCGGGTGAGCCCATTTGCCCGACTTTAAGATCTACAGCGTCAACAACTCCATTGATTGGTGAAACAAGTCTCGACATTGCAAACTGTTCGTTGGTTGCTGCCAATTGTTTTTCTAAAGTTTGAACAGTGTTCTTAGAGGTTAGATATTGTACTTCGGTACCAATATTTTGCTCCCATAATGCTTTTTGTTTCGCATACAGGTCATTTGCAAATGCAAGTTGGTTTTTTACTCCTTCTACATTTTGTTGCATTGCTCCATTATCAGTTTCTGCAAGCACTTGCCCTTTTCTTACCTGTTGCCCGATAGAAACACTTATTGATTTTATTGTTCCCGGAACCTGCGGTGTAACGGTAACATTATCTTCAGCTTCAACTTTTCCCTGCAATTCAATGTAATGCTGGAAAGGTGAAGGTGCAGCTTCAGTTACAGTTACAAGAACTGCCTTTTCAGGAGCTGCTCCGCTCTCTGTTTTCTTTTGATCAGCGTCAGATGATGAGCATCCTGCAAGTGCAGCTAATAGCAGCGTAATCAGTAATTGGTTTTTCATAATTTTAATTGATTGTATGTTCAGTTGAGTTAATTTTATTTGTTAAGAATTCCCAGTGCTTTATCAAGATCAATTTTTGCCACCCATGCCTCGTATAAAGCGTTGAGGTAATTTGTTTGCGAATCTTTTAATGATGTTTCGGCATCAGTAACTTCTAAGCTACTGCCCACACCCACTTCAAATTTTTTGCGTGAAATAGTAACAATCTCTTTCGCTAAATCCTGATTGCTGCGCTGAACATTTAAAGATGCAATTGCATTTTGTAAACTCGTTTTTGCAGATATCACTTCGAGGTTCATTGCATTTTGAAAGTTGAGCATATCATTTTCTCTTTTTTCCAGCGAGAGTTTTCCCTGTTGAATTTGACGTGCTTTTTGTAGCCCGTCAAAAATGGGAACATTAAGAGTAAAACCTATAAGGGCAATGTTGTACCATTTACTTGAAGCAATAAGATCGAATTCATTTACCTGTGACTGATAACTATAACTTCCTATAGCGTAAAGAGTAGGGATATATCCAACTTTGTATTGCTTGATATTCATCTCGGCAAGTGATATTGATGTTTGCAACATTTGGTACTCAATGCGGTTATTGATATCGGGTGTTGATGAATTCTGAAGTATGGATTCAAAATCTGCTTCTCTCAATTGTTCAGTTAGTTCAATCGGTTGATTTACATCCATACCCATTTGAAATTTTAAAAGGTAAACACTGAGTGTTTTAAATTTATCTACTTTTTCTTTTTCTGCCAGAAGATTATTGTAACCAACAGAAATTCTGTCAACATCAACTTTTTCTACAAAGCCACTTTGATAAATTGCCTTTGTATCATCCAATGTTTTTTTTAAGCTCCCAATATTTGCATCTAATTGTGTTGATCTTTCATTTGCAATTAAAGCAGCGAGGTATGCTTTCATTACTGCTTGCCGTGTTTCTATTTCACTGCGCGAAGTAGTTTTTGTTGAAAGATCTGCTAATGCTTTTGTTGCTTTTAGTCCCAGAAAATACCTGCCATCAAAAATCAATTGAGAAGCTGATAGGCTTGCAGTAGCATTGTATTGCGTTCCAAATTGTACAGCTTGATAAGTGCCCGGTTCACCACCAAAAAATTCAGCGGGTATTAATGATGTTGGCAGTCTTAGAAAATCTACAAATTCAAATTTGCCACTTACCTGAGGTAAGGCGATACCTGTGTATTCCTGCGATTGCCGATGCGAAATCTGTTCATCGAGCCGTGCATTTTTTAATGTGGTTTGGTTCTCCATCGCATAGTCTACACATTGCTGTAAACTCATTGACATTGTAGTGGAGGTGGAAGTTTGTGAGAATGACTTAATGCCGAAGAGCATTAACAGAATTAGAATGCTTGTGATCTTTTTCATGCTGCCTGTGCTTTTGATTTCTTATTTTTTTTTGATGCTTTATAATTTGCTAATTCTTTAATTCCTTTTTCAGTAAGAATGCCATAGATAAAATGTGAGAGCAACTCTACCTGCACTTTTCTTAAATCATATTCGCCCGGTGGAAAAATATTCGGATTCATTCCCATCTCTACCTCTTCAATTCTCAATCGTGCAAGTAATTTTGTATTAATGTCGGTACGATACAAACCTTGCTTTATTCCTTTCCTTAGATTCCTTTCAACTGTACCCATCATATTCTGCTCCCTGAATTTTTTAAATTCATTCCATGCGATGTGATGGTATTTCTGCATATCGTAAATCAGATTAGGATTCATTCTTTTGAACAAGGCACTCATAAATTCCATCGCTTGCAAAATCTCATCAATCGCATCTTTTGAATTGCGTGCAATGTGATCCATCATGCCCGCATTAAATTCGCAATCCAATCGGCACAGTGTTAAAACAATTTGATCTTTATCTGAAAAAAAATGATAGATCGTCTTTTTTGAAATAGCTAAATGCCTTGCCACATCATCCATAGTAATACTGCGAATGCCATAGCTGAAAAACAATTCTTGCGATGCTTTCAATATGCGTTCTCGGGTATCGTTCACTGTGGGTTGCATTTATAGCCGGTTGTATTAAACCTTGTTTGGTATTTTAAATTAAATCTGATTTCTTTTAAAAATTTGAGCGGCAAAACTATGGAAACAATTTTAATTTCTAAAGTTTCCATCACAATTAATTAAAAGTTAACATTGGTTTTCGACCAATTTTAATTTTTAACTGACCAACAATATTCATTTGCCTCTTAATTTTTTGAAAGATTGTTTAACGTGACGATTCATAAAACTTAATATTGCCAAGCCTGATTAAATTGACTTGATTTTTATGCAAAACAACTTAACCCACACTTATCTTTTAAATGTTCAACAATTATTTAACTACTATAAATCTTTGGGCGATAAGGCAATCGAACAGGTAAGTGAAGAAAAAATTAATTGGGTGAAGAATGAAAACTCAAACAGCCTTGCTCACATGGTTAAGCATTTGAGCGGCAATATGCTATCGCGATAGACCGATTTTTTAATTACCGATGGCGAAAAGCCATGGCGCAATCGTGATTCAGAATTCGAGGGCGAGGTTGCAACCAAGAATGAATTACTAACGATTTGGGATAATGGTTGGCATTGTTTGTTTAATACCCTTAATAACCTGAAGCCCGAAGACCTCAACAAAATAATTTATATACGCGCAGAACCTCCTACAGTAATGGAAGCCATTAATCGCCAGCTCGCTCATTACAGTTATCATGTTGGTCAAATTGTTTTTCTTGCTAAAGAATTAAATGATGGAGAATGGAATTCACTTTCTATTCCTAAAAACAAATCAAAAGAGTTTAATGAACTGAAATTTGTAAATAGAAAACAACACTAAGAATTATAATAAGCAGTCATGCAATTTTTTTTACTTGAGTACCTGCAAGTAATTGCATTTGATCACCCACCGAAGAAATAAGATTGAGTCCGGGTTTTTTATTTACCTCAATACTTC
>JAJAYG010000163.1 GCA_026786335.1 Chitinophagales bacterium
CCCTCGGTGTAATACTTTTTCTGCTTCCTCAATTTATGCATGGGCAAACAGCGCCCGGCTTAGAGTGGGAGGGTTGTTACTCCAATGGTTCGGTTCGCTCGCTCGCAAAAGTTACTGACTCCACTTATGCTGCTGCTTCTTCAGGGTTTGCTTGCGTTAATCCAACTTCCATTAAACTGCACCTCTACAGTAAAAGCGGAAAAGTTTTATGGACAAAAACTTTTGCCGATGATGAATATGATCTTAATGTTTATTCACTCAACAAGACTTCTGATGGCGGATTTATTATTTCTGGTTTCGAAAATCAATTTGATGTAACAACATACAACCTCATCATTCGCACCAACAGCAATGGCGATACATTATGGACAAAGAGATTTTTTTTCGGCAATGTGGGCATTCCTTCCTCTAATAAAATTATTGAAACAAGTGATGGCGGATTTTGCTTTGCAGGAATTTATTATGGAGATAAATTGTGGGATGTAAATATGATCAAGCTCGATGCAAACGGAAATGAAATCTGGAATAAAAAATACGGCGGCTACCAATATGATTGGGCAAAAGATATTTTGGAAACTGCCGATGGTTTTTTGGTTGGTGGTGTATCTTCTTCAACTGATGGTGATGTAACAGGCAATCACGGTTACAATGATGCATGGATTTTAAAATTGGATTTAAATGGAAATCTTATGTGGCAAAAATGTTTTGGCGGCAATTGGTATGATGAGGCAAGAAGCATTGCGAAAACAAGTGCAGGAAATTTTATTATCGCCGGCAGCAGCACCTCAAACAATGGTGATGTGAGCGGGCATCATGGCAGCGCCGCCGCTTATGATTATTGGATTTTTTCTATTGATCAATCGGGAAATCTTTTATGGAGTAAAAGTTTTGGCGGCACCGATTATGATTTTGCTGCGCAGATTGTTTCACTCACTGATGGTGAGTTTGCAATTGCGGGTTCATCTTATTCGCTCGATGGCGATGTAACCAATCACCATGGCACCGATGATTTTGATGATGTGTGGTTAATTGGTATTGATGCAGATGGAAATATATTATGGAAGAATAGCTTTGGAGGAACCGATTATGATCACGGCAATGCAGTGGTTGCGCTCAATGCCGATGAGGTGATTGTTGCAGGCAGCAGTTTGTCAATTGATGGTGATCACAAAACAAGTTGCATTCAGGATTCATGTTATCAAATTTCGGAAGAATGGTTAACTCTTGTGAATGCGCATTGCACTGATGTTGCAGGCAGCAGTTTTACTTTTTCAAAAAATGATCAGGCGATTACTTTCAGCAACACATCAACTGGTGCAACAAGTTATTCCTGGAATTTTGGTGATGGAAATTCGAGCACTGAAAAAAATCCGGTTCACACTTATGCTGTCAACCAAAATATTTACGCTTGTCTTACTGCAACTTCTTCCTGCTCTAATTCTTCGACCTGCCAAACCATTGCAACCTGCAAAACATTGACTCCAAAATTTGGAACCAGCTATAATGGATTGCAGGTTTCGTTTATTGATAGCACTTTACTCGCTGCTTCGTGGGTGTGGAATTTTGGTGATGGAAATATTTCAACACAAAGAAATCCTGTACACAATTATTCTGCAAACGGAAATTACACAGCAACATTAACAACGAATGATTCATGCGGAGCTTCATACCAAACTTCAAAAACAATTTCCACCTGCATTGGATTGGTTTCAAATTTTACTTACGCAGCAGAAGGAAACAGCATTACGTTCACCGATATTTCTGTTGGCAATCCAAATGGATGGCTATGGGATTTCGGTGATGGAAATATTTCAATATCGCAAAATCCTGTTCACGATTTTGGACTTGGAAGTTCTTTCAATGCGTGTTTAACAATTTCGAATTCAGCATGCACTGCTAACAATCAAAAGTGTATCAACGTGGTTACTTGCACTACCAGCGCACTTTCTGTGTTTGAAGTTTCTTCTCACGATAATGAAATTACTTTTGATAATGCTTCACTCAATTCCACTTCTTACTTATGGAATTTTGGTGATGGTGCTACTTCAACAGAAACCGAACCAGTGCATGAATATCCTGCGGGACTTGGTATCTATAGCAGTTGTCTTATTGCCTCTGATAATTGCGGAAGTGATACTACTTGCGAAACAATCTATATGGGACTCGGACCAGTCACATCAAGTTTTACTTATGTAACTTTTGGGTTGAGCGTTGCTTTCACCAATCTTTCTACCAACGCTGTTTCCTATCTGTGGACTTTTGGCGACGGCGCAATATCAACAGAAGCAAATCCATTTCATACTTACGCAGCAAACGGTTTGTATCATGTTTGTTTGATTGCTTATGATCAATTAGGCAACACAGATACTTCTTGTCAGGATGTGCCGCTTTGCATTGATGTGGATGCAGATTATGATTACAGTGCAACGCTGTTAACGGTTTCATTTACTGATCAATCTGTTGCAGCAACACAATGGCTTTGGAATTATGATGATGGATTTCAATCTTCATTTCAAAATCCAACACACACTTTTCAAAGTAATGGCATTTATGATGTTTGTTTAATTGCAACCAATGTTTGCTCACAGTCAGATACTTTTTGTAAAACCATTACTATATGCGGCGCATTGGTTGCCGATTTTAGTTACAGTCAATCTTACCTCAGCGTTTCGTTCAATGATCTCACTGTTGCAGCTACATCTTGGTTCTGGATCTTTGGCGACGGGCAAACTTCAACCTTGCAAAATCCGGTTCACAATTATGCTGTTGCAGGAAACTACACAGTGAATTTGGTGGTGTCTGATGCATGCGGGCAATATGCATCATTCAATAAAGTAATTTCTGTTTGTAATCCTGTGCTTGCGAACTATAATTATTCAATCACCGATCTTGCTGTAACTTTTACCGACCAAACAATTGCTGCAACACAATGGCATTGGGATTTTGGTGATGGCGATTCTTCGGAACTAAAAAATCCGGTTCACAATTATTTAAGCAATGGCATTTACAATGTTTGCCTTGCAACTGAAGACAATTGCGGTTATCGCGATACACTTTGTAAATCAATAACTGTCTGTGCACCCATTCAAACAAAATTTGATTTTACGGCTGATCATCTCTTGGTTTCTTTTCACGATTCAACTTTTAATGCAACTGCATGGGTTTGGTATTTTGGGGATGGAAATATTTCTACGCAACAAAATCCGGTTCATGCATATACAAGTGCAGGCACTTACAATGTTTGCTTGGTAACATCGGATATATGTAATCACTCAAACAGTTTTTGTAAAGAAATTGTGATCTGCGATACATTCAGTGCACAGTTTTCATCTTCTTCATTTTACCTCACCACATTTTTTACAGATGCAACTGCAAGTGCAACAGAATGGAATTGGAATTTTGGGGATGGAAATTCTTCTGCTGTTAAAAATCCGGTTTACACTTATGCTTCAAACGGAATTTACACTGCATGTTTAACTGCTACTGATGTTTGCGGATATACTGATTCAGTTTGTAATCAATTAAAAGTATGTGCACCACTGGTTTCAAATTTTTCTTTCAGCAATAATTACCTCGCTGCAAACTTTACATCTCTCTCTCCGAATGCAACAATCTGGAAATGGTATTTTGGTGATGGAGCAACTTCAACAATTGAAAATCCATCGCACACTTATTCTTCAAACGGAGTTTACACAGTGTGTTTTGTTGTAACAGATTTGTGCGGACAAATAGATTCAGTTTGTAAATTAATTACTGTGTGCGCGCCATTGGTTTTAGATTTTACCTGGCAACAAAATAATTTGCAGGAAACATTTACCAATCAATCCCCAAACACTATTCAATGGTATTGGGATTTTGGTGATGGCACAATTTCTACCGAAGAAAATCCGGTGCATGTTTTTCCTGTTCATGGTGAATGGAATGTTTGTTTGATTGCATTTGATCTTTGTAAGTCAGATACAATTTGCAAGACAATTGATGTGGTTTGCCCGGCTTTCAATGCAGATTTTTCTTTTGATGTATCAACAGTGAATGTTCAGTTCAATGATTTAAGTGCTAATGCAATTAAATGGGAATGGAATTTTGGTGATGGCGGCGATGCCATTGAGAAAAATCCAATTCACACTTTTAGTGATACCGGCAGCTATCAAGTTTGTTTAATTGCTTATGATAGTTGCAGCAGCGATACCATGTGCAAAGTGGTTAAAATTGTTCCGGTAGGAGTTGGAGCAATAAAAAATTTAGTCAATCAGTTTGAAGTTTATCCTAATCCGGCAACTGATCATGCAACAGTTTCTTTTTCAGTTTTGCAAGCTCAAGAAATAAAAATAGTTTTGGAAGATGTGAATGGAAGAGTAATAAAAATAATTTACGATAAAAATATTGTTGCTGGAAAATATTCAGAGAAAATAGAGTTGAGTGATTTGAGCAAAGGGATTTATTTGTTGCGAATGCAATCACAGTTTTATCAAACGGCTAAAAAATTAATTGTGCAGTAAGTCAGCTTGAAAAACCTGAAGTAATGATCAAAGCACTCATTGTTGATGATGAAGATTTCTCGAGGGACTGTTTAAAAACCCTGATTGAAAAACACATACCTGAAATCACTTCGGTGCATCTTGCAGCAGATGCCATCACTGCAAGAATGTTGATTGAGCAGCATCACCCTCAACTTGTTTTTTTAGATGTTGAGATGCCGCGTTATTCTGGTTTCGATCTTCTTAATATGATAGCAGAAAAAAATTTCGATGTCATCTTCACAACATCATTTGCACAATATGCTATCAAGGCAATCAGGTTCAGTGCGCTCGACTATTTACTAAAACCGGTTAAGAAGGATGAATTGATCGAAGCCGTTCAGCGCCATCTCGAAAAGAGAGACCAGGAGAATCATCGCCCGGCGCTCTATAAAAATTTCCTGAATACACTTCAGAAGAAAGACATTAAAGATTTCCGGCTGGCGATACCTACTACAGAAGGTGTTTTCTTTTTTCATCCTGATGAAATTATTCGCTGTGATGCTGTGCGCAGCTACACAAAATTTTTTCTATCAACAGGAAAAACGTTTCTTGCTTCAAAACCATTGCGTGAGTATGATGAATTGTTGCAGGAGAATGGTTTTTTACGGGTGCATAAATCGCATCTCGTAAACACTCAGCACATACTCCGTTATTTGGCTTCAGGTTTTTTATTGATGAAAGACGAGTCGAAAGTTGAAGTAGCGAGAAGAAGAAAAGCAGAAATTGAATCGGTACTTAGAAGCCGAACAGTATGAGACGATCAATTGAATTTTAAATTGCCTTTCGGAAAATCATTTTCTCCGATGGGAAAACAAAGTCATTAATTCAAATGGATAAACCCTATTTCGCATTGTAACTTTTAATTACCTGATGCAGATGAAATTTAGCGCGTGCTTATTTTTCCTTCTCTTGTTTATAAGTCAATCGCATGCGCAAGCACCTGTGATTGATTCACTCAAACAACTTCTTATAACAGCAGCAAATGATACTTCCAAAATCCGTTTACTTAATCAACTCGCAGAAGTAGCGGAAGACACTACTTCATTGAATTATGGAAGGCGGGCTTTACAGCTTTTGCAATCACTGCCGGTTTCATTTCAAAATAAGAACAGGAAATTCTTTTTATATCAGCAGGCATCTTCCTTTTACTGGATCTCAAGTTACTTCAACAGATACACTGATGAATCTGATTCAGGAATAATCTACCTGCAGCGTACTCTTCAGGTCGCTTTAGATATCAAGGATTCGCTGCATGTGGGATTGGTTTATAATGATCTTGCTGTTCTCAATAGATTTAAGGGAGCAGATAGCAGTTTGTACTGGCTCCATAAAAGTATTCCTTTCACAATTGCTTCAAAAGATTCTTCACAACTTGCAACTGCTTACAACAACTTCGGTTACCTCTATCGAATTAAAGGAGAATATCAGAAAGCACTTGACTATTTATTCATGGGGATGAAGATTGATGAGAAGCTTGGAAATGAAACAAGCGTAGCAGTAGAGTTGAATAATATTGGGCAGATTTATTTAGAAATGGAATTCTACAATGAAGCCCTCGAATATTGCCGTCGTTCACTCAGGATTTTCCAGAAGGCAAAAGATGAGCAAGCGATAGCACTCCGTTTCAATAACCTTGGTGGCATTTACGACAGGTTATATAAGTACGATTCTGCCTTAATGTACTACGACAGCAGTCTGCAGATAAGAACAAGAGTTGGCTCAAAGAGTGCACTGGCAAAATCATATTCAAACTTGGGAACAACATGGGTAAATTTAAAGGACTATGACAAAGCAATCTTTTATTACCATCAGAGCGTTTGGAATGCCAAACACTCAAAGGATACCGCTCAGCTTTATGATACTTACTCCAATCTCGCTGCAGCATTTCTTCGTAAAGGTGTTAAAACCGACAGCGCCGAAGTGCTTCTGAAAAGTGCGTATGATTATTTTAAAGTCAAGGGCAGCCCGCGAAATATGATGCTGATCACAAATTTGCTTATAGATGTTTATGGTAAGAAAAATGATTTTGAAAAAGCATACGCTTTCACGCTCGAATATTTAACAGCACGCGACAGTGTTGAAAGCAAGGACGCAAGAAAAAGTGCATTGAGAAAACAATTTGAGTTTGAGTACCAGAACAAGGCAGCATTAGCTGCGGCTTCTCAACAAAAGAAAGATGACCTTGCTGAGGAAAAACTTACACAGCAAAAAAACTTCCGCAACTTTGCTATTGCGGGTATGGTTTTACTGCTGATAATTATTGCGTTGCTTTTTAATCGTTTCCGACTAAAGCAAAAAACAGCGAAAGAACTTGAAGCAAAAAATAAAATAATTGAGAAAGAAAAGCAGCGCGCCGAAGAGAGTGAGAAATTCAAATCGCGGTTTCTTGCAAACATGAGTCATGAAATCAGAACTCCGATGAATGCAGTGATCGGCTTAACGAATCTGCTGCTCGATTCATCTGCAACTGAGAAGCAGAAGTTTTATCTCGGTGCAATCAAAAAATCATCGGAGAACCTGATGGTGATTTTGAATGATGTGCTTGATCTTAGTAAACTGGAAGCAGGTAAAATGCAGCTTGAAAAAACTCTGTTCCGTATTCAAGATGTGATAGAAAATGTTGTGGTCACCTTACGGCACAAGGCAGATGAGAAGGGATTAAAACTTGAAACAAATATTGCGAATGATATCCCCGAATTTGTAAAAGGTGACTCAACAAAATTGTATCAGGTGCTGATTAACCTGGTTGGCAATGCGATCAAGTTTACAGAGACAGGAAATGTTGTGATAGAAGTGACACTTGAATTGTCAGACATTAAAATAGAATCCTCAGCATCTCACTTCTCACTTCTCTCTTTTCACATAACCGATACCGGCATCGGCATACCCAAAGAAAAATTAAAAACAATTTTTGAATCTTTCAGGCAAGCGGCGAATGATACTTCAAGAAAATTCGGAGGAACGGGATTGGGACTTTCCATTTCGCAACAGATCATTCAATTGCACGGAAGTGAGATACAAGTTACAAGTGAAGAAAATAAAGGATCGGTTTTCTCATTCACTATTCAATATGAAATTTCTAGAGCCGAAGAATTTAGAAATTTTCATCAGCCCGCAACTGAGATTGACTATTCCAGATTTGCTTCGCTCAAAATTCTTCTTGCCGAAGACAATGAATACAATCAACTTGTTACGGTTGAATCGTTGAAGCGCTTAGTTCCCACTCTTAGAATTGATGTAACGGAAAACGGAAGAGAAGCATTGGATGCACTATTGGAAGAAGATTATGATTTGATTTTAATGGATGTGCAAATGCCGGAGATGAACGGATATGAAGCAACCAAAACAATCAGACAAGAATTTAGCGGGAAGAAAAAACTGATCCCCATTATTGCGCTTACTGCTTCTGCAACACGGGAAGAAATTGAAACAGGATTTCAATCCGGTATTTCGGCCCATCTTCCCAAGCCGTTTATTGCGCGAGATCTGCTGCTTGCAATAGCGCATGCACTTGGATGGAGTTCGGGAAATGAAAACTCAAATGCACTCTTTGCAGAAACTTTTTCAAATGAAGCGGACACAATAGATTTTTCTGCTCTAAAAAAATACAGTGAAGGTGATAGCAAGCTGATGAAACTTTACATTGAAAAGTTTATTGAATCAGCGCCTCAAACTTTTTCTAAAATCAAAATAGCATTTGAAAGCAATGCATTTGATGAGGTAAAAAGAATGATTCATTCTATGAAACCCCAGCTTGTATTGCTCGGCTTACATAAGCTTAATCACCTTGCTACTGAAATTGAAGATTCGGTTTCATCTGCATTGCCTAAAGAAAAAATTTATTTTCATTTCTCTAAATTTGAAAGCGCTCTCAATAAAGCAATCACGGTGCTTTCAAATTCTTCACTGAGCTAAAATTACCAATCGGAAAATTGTAACCGCCGTTCGGAAAACTGATTTGTCTTCAGTATGTTTCACACCGCATATTTGACGCATAATCATTTTCAACTAAAACTTTTCACTCATGAAAAAAATTATTTCCGCCTTCATTCTTGCAACTGTTATCCTAAATAATTTGCAAGCACAGAACACTTTTCCCGCAACAGGTGCAGCAGGTATTGGAACATCAACTCCCAATGCCTCTTCCTTGCTTGATATTGTTTCAACAACTAAGGGGTTGTTGATTCCACGAATGACAAAAACGCAACGTGATGCAATTGTAGCGCCCATTGCGGGATTAATGATTTACCAAACCACCAACACTCCGGGCTTCTATTATTACGATGGAGCCGCTTGGGTTGCGGTGGCGCCAAAAAGCGCCAATAAGTCGCTCTCTAATTTAACAGCACCTACAGCTATTGCTGTTGAATTACTTCCGGGAACCGATAACACCATCAACTTTGGTTCATCTTCTTTTTCATGGAAAGATTTATATGCTGATGGCAATGCATTTATTACAAACGGTATTCACATTGGAGGAACCACTGTACCCGCAGCAAAATTAGAGATCACAACTTCGAGTACTGTTCCTGCAGCAATCAGAATAAATCCTTATACTTCCTTTTTAGCTGGTGGTACCGGTGAACTTCAGTTTATGGAAACAACTGCTAATGGAACTAACTATGTTGGTTTTAAAGCACCCTCTCTAATTGCTGCAAATAAAATCTGGACACTGCCTTCGGCTGACGGAACTAACGGACAAGTACTTTCTACCAATGGAACAGGAACATTGAGCTGGGTAACGG
>JAJAYG010000164.1 GCA_026786335.1 Chitinophagales bacterium
AATGCAGGTGCATCGTTTACTCCGTCACCGGTCATTGCAACAAATTCTCCTTTAGCTTGCAACTCTTTTATTTTTTCTAATTTTTGGTGCGGAAGAACTTCTGCAAAAAATCCATCCATCTTTAATTCATCGCTTACACTTTTTGCAACGGTTGCATTATCACCGGTGAGCAAAATGGATTTGATATTATTGTCGTGAAGCGTTTGTATTGCTTCAGCAGATTCCGGTCTTATTCTATCTGCCATTGAAATGTATCCTGCCAATTGATTATTTATAATTACGAATACAATAGTTTCGGCATTGCTGCTTGTATAATTTTCGGGTAATGAAATTTTATTTTCTTTAAGATAACCAGGACTTACTACTTTGATATTTTTTCCTTCTACCTCTGCTTCAATTCCCTTTCCGGTAATAGCTTTGAAATTATTTACTTTAGGAATTGAAAGGGAGAGTTCTTTGGCTTTTGCAAGTATTCCGGTCGCAATAGGGTGTTCTGAATTTTGTTCTAATGCTGATGCAATGCGAATAATTTCTTTTTCATTAAAACCTGATTGCAACGATTTAATTCTTGCCACTTCAAATTTTCCCAGTGTGAGTGTTCCTGTTTTATCGAAAATGAGTGTAGTAATCTTTCTTGAATTTTCAAATGCTGTTCTGTTCTTAATTAGCAATCCGTTTTTTGCAGCAAGCGAAGTGGAGATTGCCACCACTAACGGTACTGCTAAACCGAGTGCATGAGGACAACTGATTACTATCACCGTTACCATTCGCTCAATTGCAAATTGCATTGATTGCCCTGCGAACATCCAAAATGCAAACGTTCCGAAACCCAATGTCAATGCAATGATGGTGAGAATGAGCGCTGCTTTATCAGCAAGCAATTGTGTTTTTGATTTTGATTTCTGCGCATCATCAACCAGTTTGATTACTTTGGAGAGATAAGAATCTTTCGAGGCATGACTCACTTTTAATTTCAATGAACCTTCGCCATTCAATGCACCTGCAATCAGTTTATCTCCTACAGATTTTTTTACCGGAACACTTTCACCGGTGAGCATGGATTCATTCACATAGCTTTCTCCTTCGTTCAAAATTCCATCAGCGGCAATTTTTTCACCGGGCTTAATAAGAATGATATCATCTGCTTTAAGCGTTTCTGTTTTTACATCACTTGTTTCATTTCCTTTTATTAAGTGCGCAACATCGGGCATCAACTGCACCAGCAATTCTAATTCACGCGAGGCACCTGCGATGGATTTCATTTCAATCCAATGTCCGAGAAGCATGATGGAAATTAATGATGTCATCTCCCAGAAAAAATCTTCTCCCTTTAAACCAAATACTGTTGCCGTGCTGTAGATGTACGCAGCCGAAATCGCAACTGCAATCAGTATCATCATTCCGGGCACGCGGTTTTTTAATTCATTCCAAAATCCTTTCAGAAAAGGAGAACCGCCATAAAAGAAAACTATTGATGAAAGCGCAAATGAAATATATTGTGAACCCGCGAATTGCCAGTTTACTCCAACTAATTTTTGAAGCATCGGAGATAAAATCATTACGGGAATGGTGATACCAAGAGCAATAAAAAATTTAAATTTAAAATCTGCAATCATTTTATGATGATCGTGACCTGCCTTTCCCATAGGTGAATTGCCATGCTGCATTTTTGCATGCTCCTCGGCAGTCATGTTCATTTTTGAGTGGTCCATCTTTGAAGACTTTTCTTTGGATGATTTTTCTTCGGAAGGTTTCATTTTCTCCTCACTCATTTTCGCATGTTCCTCTTCGGTCATGTCCATTTTTTTTGAATCATCTTTCTCCGAAGATTCATTCGCATTGGATTTTTCTTCCTTAGAAGTTTCATCTTTTCTTTCTTCTACAGGAATTTCTTCTTTCGGTCTATTTATCGGAGTTTCTTCTTTTGCAGGTTCTGTTTGGGGAACATTAATAGCAGGATTTTCAATGACAGTAGTAACCTTGGGTTCACCATCATCCGTATCTATATTGATAGTAATTTTTGTCATCGTATTAAATTATTTTAATTGCTACGTTTATGATTTCAAATTTTATTTGTGTAAGTGAAATAGCATTAAAGCGATTATCCACGTAACTGTAAAAGCCAATAAAACAAATTTGAAATCTGATTGAAGAATAAAATTTACAAATGTCATAGAGCCAATTGAAGTGATTCCTGCAATTACTACAATGATAAATGCTCCTTGTTTTCTTGTTCTGAAAGTTGTCTGGGCAACACAAATAATCAATAACCCAGTTGTAAAAATGTTACCACCCATTACCCGTAAAACTTTATGCTTGTCCTTAATCCACTTGCTTACAACTACCGTGAAGTCCATTGTAAAGCCCATCATTTTTCCCGTCCAACGGAACTTTGAATTTAATCCCGATGCATTTTCTGATAGCTGTTTCAACTCCAATTTAATTGCCATCATCGGCATTGAACTTTTTGTCATGTGCATTCGGGTGTTGCCGCTGTTGTCCATGTAAGCAAAAACTTTTTAAGAAGATGAATGAATGAGAATGTTCTTTGTAAAAGTTTTCATTTTTAATTATTGCGAAAAAGAACAACTGTGAGGCGCACCGTTTTTTGAAAGAACAATTTGCCACAATTGATTTTTCCGTGCGCAGAATGAACCTGCACAATAAAGCAGATAATAGTTCCAGCTACGAAAAAATTGTTCGTCAAATTTATTTTTCAATTTGTCTCCATAGCAGTAAAATAATAAGCGAGCAGATTAACCAGGCGAATTGCATGTTATATTACTTTCGTTTTTAAATTTTTGCTTCCACAATTTTTTTATCAATTGCTTGTTTGCCCTTTGTTCCCATTTTTTTATCTCCTGAGTCCAAATTTTCGTTTATTAAACCACTCTCAGTATGTTTGGGATGTTGATTATTGAAATCCTCATTTGTCTTTTTGTCTTCCATACTGCCAACTGCTTGGTCTAACATGGTTCGAGGTTTCTTACTGCTTTTGTCATTTTTAGTTTTTTTCATTTTTTTTTATTTAATTGTGAAAAAATTAGAATTCACAATTTGTGATCTAATTTGGTATGAAATATTTTATTGAGCTGCATAGCCACCATCTATCGTGTAATAAGAACCATTTCCGCTGTTGCCCGTGGTTAAGAGAGATGAAAGCCGTAAACTATATAAGCCAAATGCTTTGGGAATTCCCATGTGAGTAAAGAATGGATGTGTCACCTCCTCTACCATAACATCCTTTAACTTTTTCATATTCTTCATGCCTTGGTTTTTAGCAAATCAAGAATCATTTTTCATTTTTGGCATTTGCTGACTTTATGCGATATGTCCACTGAATGCTAAAGCAATAAAACAAATCAGGAAAGAGAGCATCAATCTGCTGATTGAACTTATCCTGATTTTCATCTTATTTTTTGCGTCTGCCTCTCAATAAAAAGACAACGATGAGTATAACAGCAAGCGGAATAATCCACATGCCCCAACCCATACCCCAGAAATTATCGTGCATCATTTTGTTTATTTTTTGTGATTCAAGTAAAAATGGGGATGCGATATTATAAAGCTATTGGAGCTCTAAGTTCTTCTATGGTATAACCCGAATTACTTAAAGCATCTTGTAGCGTCTCCGCTTTAAGCTCCTCGGAAGAAGTAATTTTTGCTTGCTTCTTTGCCAAGTCAACTGTTACAGATTTAACTCCGGGAGCAGCGGATAATTTATTTTTAACGGTTGCAACACAGCCACCGCAACCCATTCCACTAATGTGGTATGTATGTATGATTGAATTTTCCATGATTCTTGATTATAATTTATTTTTGCTTTCGACATAATTTCAGGTATCGGGATTGCCTTTTCTTCTGTTTCGCTGTTGCCGTATTGTTTTATTTTTTCTTAACCAAATCCATTCCGCACTTAGGGCATTTGCCGGGCTTGTCACTCATAACTTCGGGATGCATCGGGCAAGTATAGGTTGTTGCCATATTCTGG
This sequence comes from Chitinophagales bacterium, assembly GCA_026786335.1. Lineage (GTDB taxonomy): Bacteria > Bacteroidota > Bacteroidia > Chitinophagales > UBA10324 > JAJAYG01. Next base: position 3,992 of record JAJAYG010000164.1, read on the forward strand.
TTGGGGTTTGTCTTTTCGGTTTCTGTTTTTGAATCTTTCATCATCATTCCGCAATCAGACATCATACCACTCATATCCATACATTCACCTTCCTTCATCTTCATTTTTGTTCCGTCTTTCATTTTACATTTGCCATTGGTCATGCATTTAGTTCCATTTTCCATGGTCATGTTCTTATCCATAGGCATTGTTTTTCCATCTTTCATGCACATCATTTTTCCGTCTTTCATCATGCAACAATCTTTCATCATTGCAGAATCGGTTTTAGTTTGTGCCAAAGAGTTACTTGCTGTTAAGCACGCTACGAACATTAGCATTGAAGCAAACATGGTAGCAATCATTTTTTTTGGTTTCATAATTATTTGTTTGAATTAAAATTTTCTTCAGTTCCGCTGTCGCCTGGTTTAATTAATTTTTCTTTACTAACTCCATCCCACACTTGGGGCATTTGCCCGGTTTGTCTGAGTTTACTTCGGGATGCATTGGGCAGGTGTACGTTTCCACTTCCATATTTTCTTGGGAGTTCAATTTTACATTATGAAGTAACATTTCATGTTTATTGTTTTTCATTGTTTTTTAATTTATGGTTAAAAAGTTTTTTTTTCTTCGGAAGAAGTGCTATCGCTAATGATGATGTCCATAATCCAGCTCTGATTCGGTTTAGAGCTCCTACATTCCGCTCATACCCTGCATTTCCTTCATGCAGCACTTCATCACATTCAGTTTTTCCTTCATCATTCCAATCATCTTCATGCACTGCATTGAATCCTTTTCGCACATGCTCATCATATTGTTCATCGTCATATTCATCATGCCGGGGTTGCTCATCATACTTTCCATCATCATTTGTTTGCAACTATCGTTGCTCATCATTTCCTGCATCACCTCATTCATGTAAGGTTGATGATGAGTGATTGAAGCAAAGATTTTTTTTCGCTGATGATCGTCATTGAGACATTGATCGGCAGTTTGATTTGAAGTGCAGGCAAATAGTAAACTCATTGTTGCAACAATTAAGAATGATTGCAGAGCTAATTTTTTCACTTGATTTAATTTTGTGATTGAATTTTTACAGAGTAAAGGTGAATATCTAATTGGCGGATGGATTACACAACCTTAGAAATAAGTTACATAATTCACACATTTACCTTCTAAAAAATTTTCTCACCTAAGTGCAGTAAAAAGGTTGCATGGCTCCGCTTTTTGGTAACCATGCAACCTGTAATTCAAGCTAAACTTTAGTTCTTTACTTGAATGCTGTCTTTCGTTGATCCGCATGAAGGCATTTTCTTGCCCATGTAGGGATTCCTGATTTTTGAATCTTCACTCACCCAATAAGCACCCTTGCCATCATTCGCCATCGGGCAATATTGATAGTAAAGAACATTGGTGTTGATGTTAAGCTCCTTCATTGCCTTATACATTAAGCCAGACAAGGTCACGAAATGTTCACGCTGATGTTCAAGTTCATTGGTTCCTTTGATGTGTTCAGCATGGTAACTCAACTGATCGGCATACTGCATCCAGATTTTATGTTGTTCAGCGGTGAGTTTATCCATCGGCACTTTTGCAATGGTATTGAATAATATTTTGGCCGAGGCGCGGGCACTATCGCCTTTATCTATTGCCAAAGCATTTTTGAGATTGATGTAGGCGGATAATACATTGTTCAATGATTGAGCGCCGGTTGTTTGCGCAAAAGAATTTTGCACGAATGCAGATGCAACAATTGCAACTGCTATGATTAGTTTTTTCATTTTAATTTTTTGTTTTATTTGTTATTTGAAATTAGGAAAAAATTGAAGATTTATTTTGCTTATGAAAAGAAAAGTAATCTAACTCTCAGTGTGAATTCAACATTGAGTTTAAACAGTAAGAAATCAGATTTGGAAACTCGCTATGAGTATGCGTATACCTGCCTTAGGTGGTGGCGGGTGAAAACCATTGTATGCTACAATGGATAAATAGTTTTCAAAAGGAGAAAAAAATAATTGATTAGTTACGATTGGTGCAAGAGTTGAAAATGGCTTTGCCAAATCCTTATTTACAACGGTAAAGAATTTTCCGGTCGTGCTAAAGAAAGCGACGTGCCCTGCCTGGCAGTCATTGCCTTTATTTGATTCATGATTTTCTTTGCAACAGGATTTTGTATAGTCCTCTTTTTGCCAAGCACTCATACCCGCGCAACTGCCCATACTCAAAGTACACCAAACGCTGCATACATGCACGTAGAGTATAACTGCAAGCATCGAGCAGGCAATCAATTTTGATATGTAGGTAGTTCTTTTCACTTCAGGTTTTATTCTCAGTGAGATGTTGCTAAATTTATTAAAAACATTTTTCATAAAAGCATTATCAGCATTACTGCAGACATAGCAACCATTAGCAAATCCTCGAAGAGCGTTACCTTTCCTAAAGGAAGATTAAAAATAGTGCCAAGACATGCGCATTCAATTGTTTGTTTCTTACGTAAACTATTTATTACTCCAAAGGTACTGAAAGTCATTACGAGGAGAATGAGAACATAACACCACATTTGATTAGTTCCCATGAGCAACCACACACCGAAGAGCAGTTCAAGAATGGGGTAAATGAAACCGTAAGGCTTCCATCTTTTAGCTAACAGATCGTAAGTAGAATAGCCGTCAGCAAAGCCGCGAATATTAAGCAGCTTGAAGAAGGAAAATGTGAGAAAGAATCCTGCCATGAAATTATTCATCCACAAATTAAGATTCAGAGAATCATTTTTGAATGAAGTGATAAAACTGATTGCTGTAATGTAACCGAAGATGAGCAGCAGAGGTTTGTAAGTGGTGATCCAAGATTTTTTTTCTTCTGTGTACATCTTTGCTTGAGAAGCATCAATGCCCTCTTCTGAAATCACATATTTCTTTTCCCCGCTTATGGCTTCCTGTAATGAAGCAAGCAGAATGTGCTTACTCATTTTGATTGTTGCCTTGCCTTCATTTAAAGATACATCTGCCGAAAGCACCTCGGGCAATTTGAGAAGCAGGCTTTTTACCTTTGCTTCGCAGCCGCTGCACGTCATTCCTGTAATGTTATAAGTATGTGTCATTGCACGTAATTGAATGGCACAAAGTTACTTATACATTCAGGTGCGAATGCTATGGAATTTTGGAAATGATTTATGAGATTTACTGATTAGTAAGAGATTCTTCTCAAAGTTTGTCGAGAGCAATTCTCTTTTTGTCTTTCAGGTTTTTGAATTGAGTCGGAGTAATGCCTGTGAAATTTTTAAACTGCGCAGACAGATAGGCGGCGCTGCTGTAATTAAGTTGATCAGCGATCTCATTCAATGAAAGTTCATCGTAAATGAGCAACTCTTTCACCTTCTCAATTCTTTGCGCGATCAAATACTTTTCAATAGTGGTTCCTTCTACTTGCGAAAAAAGATTGCTGAGGTAGGTGTAATCGTGATGCAGTTTTTCGCTAAGCAGTTTCGAGAGCTTTGTTTTGATCTGCTGCTCGGAGTAATGGACTAATTCTACTATGGTGGTTTTTATTTTTTCAATGATGCGTGTTTTCTTATCGTCAATCAGTTCAAAACCGAGAGGTAATAATGATTGATTGATCTGTATTTTCTTTTCATCATCCAGTTCTTCTGTTACAATTACTTCACCCAATTGAAGTGCTACAGGATGCAAACCCAAGGTGATCAACTGATTTTTTACCGATGTCTTACATCGGTCACACACCATATTTTTTATGTAGAGTTTTGACATTCCTTCTCTTACAATACGGATTTTTTTTCTATGAATTTATTTATGTTCATTCATCCATTTCTGAAACTCCTGTATTTCATTGGTCTGTGCGGTGATCATTTGTTGCGCCATCTGCTTAATTTCATCATGATGTCCGTTAGAAATTTCGCTCTTTGCCATTTCTATCGCTAACTGATGGTGAGTAATCATCATCATCACGAAATCTTTATCAGCATCATTGCTCATTTCCATTTGCCTCATGTGCTCCTCCATAGGTTTCATGGCTTTCTTTAATTCCTCCTCATTGCCCGCAGATTTTTGTTCCACATTAGTTGGAGTGTTTAGAAACGTTTTTAATTTTTCCTGTTCTGCCTTTTGATCAGTAATGATTCGCTGCGCC
>JAJAYG010000165.1 GCA_026786335.1 Chitinophagales bacterium
TGCATCTGGTGCCGCTTACCAAACTGCGGATGGTGGACACACATGGAATATTTTAGTAATGCCGGGTAAAACAGGCGCTTCACTTTATTTTCAGGATAAGGCAACAGGATTCATTAGCGGATACCAGGCAATTTATAAAACAACTGATGGTGGCATAACATGGGAAACTATAGCAATTGACAAAATTTATTATCATGATTATTTTTTTATTAGCGCAACTAATGGTGTGGCTGTTGCAAATGATCATGATCAAAACAGAGCTATATGGATTACCACAGATGGAGGATCGAACTGGAAGAATGTTTTTAATGAGGCAAATTATTATATCCATTCTGTTTGGTTTACTACTGAAAGTACAGGGTGGGCAGCAGGCTATTATGATTTAGATGGAGTAAATCATGAACCTGTAATTCTTGAAAGCACTGATGGAGGATTAACATGGAAAGATATATACCACAATACCGATGTATCAGGTGAAGGGGAAGAGTTACTTGATATTCGATTCAAAAATGAGAAGGAAGGATTTGCGATTTCAAATTTAGCTGATGATGTATTTACAACTGATGGAGGATTGAATTGGACCCGCACTTACGATTCTAAAACCTTTGGTCTCCCGGAATATGGCGGCATTTACTCAACACTCGGTGGGTTGAATGAAATGTACATAACTGGCAGTGAAGGATATTTGGTTAAATGGAAATAAAATTCTGCAGCAATTCAGTTCAACAACATAAAGCCCGGAACTTCCGCGCTTTATTTAAAAATGAAACTACAGCAATGGAGTCCCGTTTTCATTTCCTATGAAAAAAAGTAAGAAAGAATATACCAACGATGAACTTGGTGAGATGATAATTACCCGGCAGCTCACTGAAGAAGATCGTAAAATTTTTCGGGCAGCTATCGCGGCTGATAAGAAAAAAATAAATTCCCGCATGCCTCGCGCAAAAGAAAATAAGTTGTTTAATCATTTCATCCTTTTATTTCCCATCCAGGATAATCGGCACCCCGCCCTTCATATCACCCATAATCAAAACTTTTCCATTGCTCGAGAGTGCAAGTTCTTTGTAAGCTTTGATCATTTCATACTGCAATTGATTTTGCGTGAGTGTTAGACTAACAATGCGCTGGTAATCCGAAATTCCCTGTGCTTCCACACGTTTCCGGTCTGCTTCCTGTTTTTCTTTTTGTAAAACGAATTCCATCTTTTGCGCTGCCTGCTCTGCCTGAACTTTTTCCTCAATTGCCTGCTTCACCGATTCGGGCAGGGTGATGTTGCGCACTAATAATTGTTGCAACTCTAATCCGCGTGAATTAAAATCTTTTTCAATGTCGGTAAAGATTTTCTGCTGAAACTCTTGCCGCTTAATGGAATACAAATCAACTGCAGTATAGTAAGTTGCATTGTCGCGAATTTTTGTACGGGAAACCGGTCTTACAATTACACCGCGATAATCTTCACCAATTGTTTTTAAAATATTGGGTGCTTTGGCTGCAACCACGCGGTACAAAACTGAAACATCCAATGTTAACTCCAACCCATCAGAAGTTAATACTCTTATAGCATCATCCCCCGATTTGATTCCTTCATCGGCAACTCCGCTCATGGTATAGTTTTCAGTTCTAACATCAAACCGTTTTATCACCACTAATGGATTAACAAAATGTAATCCGCTTCCTAAAATATTTTCGTTCACTTTACCAAACAGTGTTGGCACGCCCACCTGCCCGGCATCAATTTGAACAAAGCATGAAGTGCCAATGCCGATAAGAATCATTACACCGGCAACAACTCTTAGTATGTTAGATGCAATTTTTGTTTTTGGGGATGAAGCAAGAACGAATGAGGCAATCAAAAGAATAATTGCGAAAACTATAAGAGCCATGGGGGTGTGTTTTAATTAAGCATCAAAGGTATATACAAAGAAGTATGCAGCATGTTGCAAAGAAAACTTTTAATGCATTTTATTTCTTACTGCGGCAATGCGATCATACAAGCAACAAAGTTTGACTTTAAAGTAATGCCCGATGAGTAGGTGAAAGAAGCACAAAAAGTTACACACCTATATTTTCCATTAGATTCCATTGAACTTTGGAATGATGTTACCATCAACACACCATTGTGGCAGATTCAATATTTTATGAGAGCGGCTGGCTTTAATCAAAAGAAGTTGGAATTGAATTGTGTAACGAACTCGAAAGTTTAATCAAGAGCATTCAAGTGCAAGCTGAAACCGGTTTAAAATGGTTTGCAGGAAAAAAAATTCATCCCGAAGTTTCATTTGATTTATACTCTATTGAACTTACCGTGCTCGATAACACTATATATTTCAAAAGCGATGCGTTGTAGTTTTCAATGATCGTTTATAATTCGCTGGATTATCTCTACACTTTTCACAATGGATTTGGAAATGAAGCCCGGCAATATTTTACAAAGCAGATCAGCAAGTTGCTTAAGTTGAGTGGCATAGCAGAGAAAGAGCGCAATATGTTTTTCAATCGCATGCTGATGCACTTATAAATAACACGGACATCATTCTTGCATTTCTTATTGGTGATATTGCTTTAACCAATAATTGCTTCAAGATAAATCAACCTACGGATTTATAAATCAGCAATACAGATTGCAGCTATTTTATTACAGAATATATTTTTGAAGAAACTTTTTTTCGACAGCAAAAGTGATTTTGTTAAAACCGATTTCAATTTTTTTAAAAAGAGATAGTGAGCTAATCGAATAAAGAAAGTTGGAAGGCTGCTACTTTTATAAAGTATTTTTTTGTGAGCTGTCCTTATTCAAAACGCTATTTGCTCTTTTAGCTTTGTAATACTCGCGCAGTAAAGCAGAAGTTGTAATAATAATAAATCCTCCTATAATGTATTCGATGTAGTTAATTATTGCAGGATATTTATTTCCAAGAAAGTATCCAAGCGGAATTAATGACCATACCCATAAGAAAGCACCCCCTATATTGTAAATTGAAAATAGCTTTAGATTCAGCTTGGTTGCACCGGCAAGAATGGGTGCAAAAGTTCTTACTATAGGAAGAAACCTTCCTAACACCAATGATTTTGCGCCGTACTTTTCAAAGAAGCGTTTTGTTTTTTAAATATGTTTTTTATTAATAAGTATTGTTTTTCTGGTTTTAATTAAAAACGTACATGCAACCCTGCCGGTTTTTTTGCCGGTAA
>JAJAYG010000166.1 GCA_026786335.1 Chitinophagales bacterium
ATATGAAGATCGTGGAAGAGATATTGTAATTGATCACTCAGGAAATATTTTACTTACAGGTTTTACACAAAGCGATACTGGCATTGCAACACCGGGCACCTGGATGCAAGAGCATTTTTTTGGTATTGACAGCACGGGGTATTATTCTCTCGATGTATTTATAACAAAGTATGATACTTCCGGAAAAAGGAAATGGGGAACTTATTTTGGTGACACACTGAGCGAAACTTCACGAAGCATAGCAGTTAATTCTGGAAATGAAATTTTTGTTACGGGCGCAACTTTTAGCAATAAAGGCATTGCTTACAACGATCCTTATCAATATTCTCTGGGCGGAACCTCCGATGCATGGTATGCTAAGTTTGATTCTACAGGTAACCTTGTTTTCAGCTCTTATTTTGGTGGCAGTAATGAAGAACAGGTTGGAGGTTATGGTTTTATAATTCGTGTTGATGATGATGATAATTTTTACCTCTGCAGTTCAACTGCCAGCAGTGACAGCATTGCAACCCCCGATGCGTATCAATTGCAGAACGCAGGAGCGTTCGATGTTTTTATTGCAAAATTTTTAGATACCGTTTACTACGTTGGCGATGAAGATATTCTTACATCAACAAACAATCAGTCATTAAATATTCATCCAAACCCTGCTCATGATTTTTTTGATTTAAAATTTAATTCGTTAGAAAACGCTGATGCTGTTGTAAAAATTTTTTCGGTGGAAGGAAAACTGATGCTCAATAAAATTCAAATTGTTCAGCAGGGAGAAAACGAATTTGAGTTGCATTTATCTTCAATGAGTAAAGGAATTTTTCTGGTAACTGTTTTTGATGGAAAGAAAATTTATACTGCGAAGTTGATGGTGGAATAAATCAATATACGGATTTAGAATTTCCAACTATAGCTTGCAAACGGAAGAAACTTAAAGAGCGTGTGTGATTCTATATAAGGGACGAATCCGATTTCTGTACCATTCTTGTAAATTGAACTTTGCTGCGATTCTAAATAGAATGGGTTTACTCTTCCATACACATTGTACATGCCTATTGTCAATTTACTCTTATTTCCTCTATGGGTATTAAGATTTTTAGTGAGCGCAACATCAAGCCGGTGATAGGCAGGCAAGCGTTCATTATTTACTGAAGAGTAATGGTAAATGTAATTTCCATCTGGATCCAAATAGATTGCATCTGGCAGCGTTACAGGTCGGCTGCTGAGAAAAACCCAATTTGCTGTAAGTAACCATGCATTACTTAAATCATGATTGATTACGATTCCAAATTCATGACGGTTATCGTATTTTGATGGAAACCAATTGCCATTGTTTAAGGTACTGAATTGTCTATAGTTCCAGGCAAGAGTATATTCAATCCAACCATTCCATTTTCCTTGCGGCTTCTCCAACAAAAACTCAAAGCCATACATTTTACCTATGCCATTTGTTTCAACCAACTCATTCCAGCTTTGCGATGTATTGAAAAAAGTAATTGAACCCGGTTTGTAATTGATCAGATTATTCATGTGCTTGTAATATGATTCAAGTGTAAATCTCAAACCGGTATTAGCAAGTAACGTTTTATATCCGATTGAAAACTGCTCTGAATGTTCGGGCAGCATTTGAGTACTTATAGGAATCCAAATATCGTTTGGTAATCCTGCGCCATTGCCACTGAGTAGATGTACAGTTTGATTCATTACTGAGTATGACAATTCTATCTCCGATCCATTTTTCATGTTCATACCTAAAGACAAGCGTGGTTCGAAAAAGAAATAAGTCGAATCCTTAGCAAGGTAGGTGAATGCTCTTCCACCGAGTGATAACGAATACCATTTCAAAAACCTAACCCGATCATTAATATAAACAGCAAATGAGGATGCCTGAATCAAAGTATCATTTCCCGGAGGATAAATATTTGTTATTTCTGAATTATTTTCAAAAAGCGATAAGCTGTTAGGATGAAACCAATGATATGCAACTGCTGCCCCGAAATTCAATTGCTGTGATGGTAAAGAAAAATCAAAATCAGGTTTGAAAGTAATCTCGCTGATGTCTGAAGCATTCGTTGCAACAAACAGATCAGAAGAAGTTGATCCACTGCTTGATTCCTGTTCGGTAAAATTCTTAATCGAAAATCTGTAGTGATTATAGTTAAAAAGATAGTTGCTGAAAAGTTTGGAAGAAATTATTTTGGTATAGCGGAAGGCGCCAGTTTCATTTCCCCATATAAGTTTGAATTTTCCGGTGTAGGGCTGGTCATTATTTTTCGTAAAAAGGTAATCGTTGCCATGATAAAAACTAAGGAACATTTGATCGCCATTCTTCAATCGCTGATTGGCTTTGAAATTTACGTCGTACATCCAGTAATTAAGGTATGAGTCAATAGTTTGTTTTTTAAAAGCAAAATATGTTGGCAGTAGTAATAAACCGAGATAGGATGTTCGCACAGAGATTATGTATGATGAAGTATCTTTCTTGATTGGTCCTTCAAATGTAAGGTGTGAACTGATTAAACCGATTGATGCTTTACCACCAAATTTTTTCTTATTTCCCTCTTTCATTGTCACATCAATTATTGAGGAAAGGCGACCACCATATTTGGGAGGAAATCCACCTTTGATGAGAGTAACATTCTTTACTGCATCGGGATTAAATATGGAAAGGAAACCAAACAAATGCGCGGTGTTGTAAACAGTAGAGCCATCAAGCAACACAAGGTTTTGATCGGGGCTGCCACCCCTTACCGAGATTCCTGCTGTTCCCTCTGTCCCCTGGCTTACACCAGGAGTTAATGTGAGTGCTTTAATAATATCAGTTTCTCCCATCAATGCGGGAAGTTTTTCAATTTGCATCATCGGAATGGTTACTATCCCGAACTGTGGAGAAATGGATATTGGTTCACTTGCGATAATAATTTCGTGTAAAGAAGAAACATTGAGATAAAAGTTGATGGACGTATCGCTACTTATAAAAAAAGAAATCGTATCTCTTTCAAATCCTACATAGCTTGCAATTAGCGACACTCTGCCTCGAACAACAATCAATTGGTAAAACCCAAATTGATTTGTGGATGCACCAGATGCGCCATCACTCAAAATAATATTAGCGCCAATCAAAGGTTCACCACTTGACTTTTCAAGAACATAGCCACTCATAGTTGCCTTTTGTGCCATGAGACGATAAGAGCAGTTAATAAGAAGCAGAAATAAAAACAAATTTCTCATTGAAATTACTTAGGGAATGTATTCAAATACAGATTCATTGTAGGCATAAAAAATTCCAATTGCGTTTGTAAAATTGCTATACTGAATTGCCGGCTCAATGAAATAATTTTCAATACCTGCCGGCTGATAACTGGAAGAAGAATACTTGAAATAGTTTTCATCAATCGCCGCAATGGTGAAGAAATATTTTAAGTAAGGAAATTCACCAATTGAATCTGTATAATTTCTGGTAGTAACCAATTGAAAGCCAACGACACTGTTATCGAAACAATCATCAAGAACTAAAAGGTTGTTTAATCCCGGGCCATACTTCAGGCAAACTTCTGATTCGGCGTCAGAAAAATTTCTGATGTCAAGAAAATCATTCTCCCACTTTCCCGATTGTTTCACATTAGTTACTGTCATTCTATAATAGTTGTTTTCAATCGGGTCAGTTAAATCAAAATTGAATGCAACGCCCTCATAGTCGTTGTATGCAATGATTCCGTCCTTCGAAAAACCTGTGTTGCTAATTTGCGGCGATTTTGGAATCACAACTTCACTTGATAAAGCATCAGTAAACCCTGTTGCTTTCACGATGATGTAGTAACTGTTGTTAACTTCCGGAATGAATTCTGGTTTTGCGGTATACGTTCCGTTGCCCTGATCTTGCAGTGTATCAACGAGAAGATTATTTTCATAGAGTTCAACAACCGCATTTCTAATGATGAGTTCTGAGTCAGAAAAATATACCGTATCAGTAGGGTTCAATGATTTTGTGATGGTTGCGCTAACTCCGTTTTGAGGAGAGATGCTACAAAAGATTACTAACTGAACTTTATAATCATTTGCAATATTTAAATCAACTGTTTTATTGCACGAGGAAAAGCAAAAAAGAACTAACATGCAAATTAAGATGAATCTAAGATTTACATTTTCTTTCATAGAATTAAAAAGAACGAGAGTTCCGCTGTAGAATTGTACAACAGCGGGACTCTCTTGATTAAAAACCTTACGGTTTACAAAAATCATGGGTAGTTTGTATAGCAATATTTGTAAGACCCTCCACTATTTTCTTGTAGCCGGTGAGTATTGGAACCTGTAACAAAATAGTATGTGCAATCTACGCCTATGCACGAGTTAATTGTTTGTTGTATGTCTGCTACATTACTTTTTGATTCATTTACAGCGTATGTTTCATTGGAAGGCAACCCAAGAAAATACTTAAGATAAGTCCCTGCGCCGTCACAGTAAAGATTGTTGACTTTGTAGTCGAGCCATATACCCAAAGTTTTCTTTCTCGATTTGGTTCTTATTACAATGTCGCTATAGATGGGTGGAGTGTTGGTGGTGGTCATTTCACCACGTAGTTTCTTGTTTGAAGTATATATGTTTTCACAAGTTCTGATCTCTTCACGTAGCATTTCAGAATGCCTTGCTATATCATAGACTTTGAGCCCTTGTATATTCGATACGTTTATTTTATTTAAGTCAAGGGACTCCAACTCTGTAGAAGGGAATTCATAGACATGATCATAATTTAGAAAGTAAGCTTCATTTCCAATTTGAATGATTCCATCTTCACTTGTTAAATATGAGAGTAGATGTGAATCAACTTCGGGTTCCAATAGTTGCTCTCCATTAAGCTGAACCACTTCACAAACCGATTCATATTGTGATAAATCAGGCAAAGAATTTTCAAGAGTTGATGCCCGATCAACTAGCTCAAGGTATTTTTTCCTTTGAGAAGTAAATCCTTCGAAATAAGGGGGGCTAACATCTAAAGTTGATTGGTTCTTATGAAGTATTATAATTGCCGCTTCAAAATCAGCCATTGAACCGAACACGAGGAAACTGTTTTTCACACTCACATTTACTCCTGCTGCCTTCAGAATGTTACTCTGTTGCTCGCCAAAGTTGGCCTTCTTGCAGGAGAAATAAGTAGTTGCTGTAATAATCGCAAACATAGGAACCAGAACAAAAAATATTTTACGTTTCATTGTTTAAAGATTTAAGATTAAAGAATTAATTTTTTTATGCGCCGCAACTACGCCTGCTTTTGGCTTCGCCATCCCTTAAC
>JAJAYG010000167.1 GCA_026786335.1 Chitinophagales bacterium
GATTACTATCTTGAATTTGAAATGAATGAAACCGCCAAGCGGCATTTATTAAATGAAAATGGTTTGCTTGATGGCAGCGAAGATTTTTTGCGCGATGCAAACAGAATCAATTTATCCAAAGAACTTTTCTATCGCGATGCAATTGTGCTCAAGCAATTACAATCAGGTATGGTTTCCTTACTCTCAGAGAAAACAGAGCGTGGACTAAATTTTTATTTCGATGGATTTCCAAGCCTTGGATTGTGGGCTGCAAAAGATGCTGACTTCATTTGCATTGAGCCTTGGTGCGGCGTAAGTGATTCAGTAAGATCAAACGGAAATATAGTAAGCAAAGAAGGAATCAATTGCGTAAAGGCCGGAAGATCTTTCAGAGTTGTTTGGTCAGTTGAATGTTTCTAAAAAAAAGCAAAGATTTCATTTCCAAAATAATCAAGGGCTTCCAATTTGGAGGCCCTTGATTATTTTATTCTAAAAAAATATTGCTCGTTATTGCTTTACAATTTTCTTTGTAATGCTTGCTCCACTCGATTTTCCCGAAGGGATCCCTTCGGTTATTTCAAGAAAATAAATTCCTGATGGAAGAGAAGGAAAATCTAATTTCGAAAATTGATCAGTGAGCTTCCATGTCATCAAAGATTGCCCCCTTTCATTCAACAACGTAACCTTTGCTTGCTTCCAAGGAAAATAAACTTCAACATAATCGCTCACCAAAGTTGGATAAACCAAGGGCTCATCGGAAGGTACATCTTCTTCTTCAACAAGTTCCTTTAAATAAAATGGGTGAATAATAGCACAATCAGGTACAGGTGTATTGATAGTATCATTGCACGCAGTCTTCATAGAATCTAGCCTTTGACGATAAACATTGAGCACTGATTTAAAAGCTGAATTATTAATCAGGTTAGTTAACTCCAGCGGGTCATTCACCATGTCGAAAAGAAACTCAGTAGTATCTGAACAGGTAAATGTTGTGTAGGTGTAATATTGATCCCGAATGGCTCTTTCTGTTGGCGAAGGTGAAGTGAATCCGCGCTCCATAAAATAATAGAATTGTGTTCGGTGTTTTTCGCCGGTAAAAAGTTCATCAAGAGATATTCCATCAAGTGGCTCAAAGTATTCTATATGTGCCGCATCGTAAATGGTTGGGGTAATATCTACATTAAGTGCAATCTCATTACTGATGATTGTTGAATCGGGGAACCATAACGGATACCTGATCAGTAACGGTATTTTCATTGATGGATCGAATGACATGGTTTTACCACCGAGTTGATGTGTGCCCATCATATATCCATTGTCCGACATAAAGATAAGTAAAGTGTTATTTAGTTTACCTGATGAATCAAGTGCCTTATATATTTCTCCAACGCAACTGTCTAATCCCCCCATGTCTTCTAAAACACTGCGATAGGTTGTATCCAGATCCAAGCCCTTAAGGGTATAATTGCCCTGTATACTGGTGGTGCCGCCTTTAAAGTTGTACAGAAAATCAGGATAGTTTTGAGTATACTTTGCTGTATCAGGCGCCCAGGGAATTAATTGTGAATCATAATCTCCCTCAAAGGAGGGGAGCGGATTGCTCGGTTGGTGAGGAACCTTATAAGCAAGCCAAAGAAATAATGGATCAGTGGTTCTTTGTATCAATCCTATTGCAGTATCAGTGAGAGTAAGCATATCATTTTTAATGATGGTAATTTTATCTCCATTGTAAGTGAACTTATTATCCTTTTGACCATGAGTCATATAAAAATCAAATTCCGGATTATCACCAAGTGCAAATGTTTGGTGATTCTTGCCGAGCATTGCAGTATAATATCCATTATCTCCCAATACTTCGGGAAGCGTATAGTAATTGGTATCTAATAATGTTTGGTTATCACGCACACCTGTATGAAATGTAGAAAGCCCTGTGGCAATTGATGCCCTGCTTGGTGCGCAGGCCGAAGTCATCACAAAAGAATTTTTAAAGTTAACCCCTTCATTCGCAATGCGGTCAATATTAGGTGTTTTAAAAAAAGCAGGTGCACCATTGCAGCTTAAATAGTCTGCTCTTCCATCGTCAATAACTATTAATACAACATTTGGCAAGTAGAATGGCTCTACAATATAACTCTCTGTCCATAAATTATAAGAAAGGGGACATGTTGAAACCTGAAAGATATAAATTGAATCTGTGCTTAAGCCATCAACTACATAGTTGACAGAATTCTTAAAATTTTTATAAGTATATTTAGTTGGGTTTACAGAAGTGCTATAACGAATCCGCAGTGAATCATAAGTGCAATCGCTTATCACTTCAATCTGCACTGTCTCTGCCAGGTACAGATAGATAACACTATTGGGTAATGAGCAGGAAACAGTTGATGCTGAAGTCTTTTTTGTTTTACTCTTGGTACCGTCAACGCAAACTGAATATACGCGGAAATCATAGCTAGTCACTTTATCTAATCCTGTAAATTTGTAGGAGGTGACTGAGCCTACATTAGTCCAACTTGACCATATTGAATTTTTCTTCCGGTAACCAATCTTATAATAATCTACTGTGGTGCTTGATGTCCAGTTAAAAATTGCACTACAAGTAGTGATACCTGTTACAGTTAGATTTTTGGGTGGATATAAATTGCAATCTTGCGAATAAGCTGTTTGATAACAACAAAAGATAATTGTAATAAATAAGGAGGAGTGCTTATTCATGATGAGATGTTTTTAGGATTGAAAGATAGCAATTTGAATTTAGAAAATAGAAAATTCTCAAACCCGGTTTGGAAATTATTTTGAACTAACCTTGCTGCCGGTAAAAAATTCTCCCCCGTTTGGTCTCCTACAGCAAGCCCGTATGAAGGGGAGGGAATAGGTGGCTGCTATTGAAATACTTACTTTCATTAATCTTTATAATGGGTTACTTTAAAAATTCCCTTCACTCCCTTTTCGTAAAACTTGGCACTCGATTGCACGTAGTCAATAAAGTTTTCTGCTAAATTCTCTTTGAAACAGGATTGTGATGCATATCATTTATTTTTTGAACCTTCATTTGCTTACTCAAGATTTCTGTTGCATCAAGAGAATCGATTAATACCTGATGCAGTTTCTTAATTTTTTTTCTCATAGGGTTTAATATCACTGCTCAGGATTTATAATAGGTGGTGGCGGTTATTTTGCTTCACGCGCTTTACAATTTCATAAGCTATTGTGAAAGCCGTAAGATATTTTAGAGTGGTTTGGTCAGTTGAATGTTTCTAAAAAAA
>JAJAYG010000168.1 GCA_026786335.1 Chitinophagales bacterium
GT
Source organism: Chitinophagales bacterium (assembly GCA_026786335.1). Lineage (GTDB taxonomy): Bacteria > Bacteroidota > Bacteroidia > Chitinophagales > UBA10324 > JAJAYG01. Next base: position 3 of record JAJAYG010000168.1, read on the forward strand.
GATGGGTTGGGCGAAAGTTTGAGATGAATTTTATTTCCTGTTGTGGTTTGAAGTTCTGAAGAAAAGCCGAGATGATATTTTACATCACCATCTCCCATTGTTGTATCGGGTTGCACGTTGCCTTCAAACTCGCTGAAAATATTTTCATAGGTTTTACCCATGATGTTGGCAAGTACATTTAATCTTCCGCGATGCGCCATACCCATGGTAATTTCAACAACACCAAATTCTGAAGCTTTATTGATGATGGCATCGAGTGCAGCAATGGTGGTTTCGCCACCTTCGAGAGAAAATCTTTTTTGCCCGATGTATTTGGTTCCCAAAAATTTTTCAAACACTACTGCATCCGTCAGTTTTTCAAGAATTCTTTTTTTCTGATCTAAAGGAAAATTAAGCTGGCTATAACCGTTTTCAAATTGTTGTTGAAACCAAATTAACTCATCGGGGTTAGTGATGTACATGTATTCAACACCAATGCTCCGGCAATAAACTTTTTGCAGATGCTCAACAATATTTTTCAAAGAAGTTTTACCGAGCCGCAATAATTCGCCTGCATAAAATTCTTTTTGCAAATCTTCTTCCTTCAATCCCAAAAATTCTAAATCAAGATTTGCATGGCGGTCTTTTCTCTTGCGAATTGGATTGGTGTTACTGATCAAGTGCGACTTCAATCTGTAATTGGTGATGAGGCGTGCGACTTGAAATTCAATTGCCCCATCCCGGCCTTCCCCAAAGGGGAAGGAGTTGTTCTCGCGCAACCGCTCCTTGTTTAATTCATTTTCGCCATTATTTGTTTTGAATGAACTATGCTCTCTTATATCATCTCTCTTTAATTCTTTTTCAACTTTTTTAATAATATCTTGTTGGTTTTCATGCGGCAGCACTCTCTCCCCGGAGTTTATCCCGCTTTCAGCGGGGGGGAGAGTTGGAGAGGGGCTGGTACTCATAGCAAAATCAAACCCTTCAAAAAATTTCTTCCATTCAACATCAACACTTGATGGATCTTTTTTAAAATCCTGATAGAGTGATTCAATATATGCGGGGTCGGCGTTGTTGATGTAAGAGAAAGAATTCATAAAATAAATTGAATGGCGAAGTTACTTGAAAGGAAGAATTGAAAATTAAGAGGAAAAGAAATTTACTTTTATTGAAATGATTTTACTATCTCGAATAATTAGGTGCTTCCTTAGTGATAATCACATCGTGAACGTGACTCTCCTTCATTCCTGCTGTAGAGATGCGAACAAATTTTGCGCGCTTGAGTGCTGCAATATTTGCTGAACCGGTGTAACCCATTCCTGCACGAAGACCGCCAATGCATTGCACCATTACTTCAGATAATGTTCCTTTGAAAGCAACACGACCAACAATTCCTTCTGGTACTAATTTTTTAATATCATCTTCTGCATCTTGAAAATAACGGTCTCTGCTTCCTTCGCTCATTGCTTCGAGTGAGCCCATGCCGCGGTACGATTTAAATTTTCTTCCTTCATAAATAATTGTTTCACCCGGCGATTCTTCAACACCTGCAAACATGGAGCCCGCCATCACAGTATCGGCACCTGCAGCAATAGCTTTTACAATATCACCTGTGTATCGAATGCCGCCATCTGCGATCAACGCAACGCCTGATTTCTTTAATCCTTTTGCTGTTTCCATAATTGCAGAAAGTTGTGGAACACCTGCACCGGTTACAATTCTTGTGGTGCAAATTGAACCCGGACCTACGCCAACTTTTACAGCATCGGCACCTGCTTCCACCAATGCTTCAGCTGCTTCTTTGGTTGCTATATTTCCTGCAATTAATTCAAGCGACTTAAATTGTTTTCGCGCTTTTTTAACCGACTCAATTACTCCGCGAGAATGACCGTGCGCTGTATCAATACAAACCACATCAACACCATTTGCAATCAATGCTTCAATGCGGTCAAACATATTCGAAGTAACACCTACAGCAGCGCCCACCAGCAGGCGACCATATTTATCTTTACATGAATGCGGGTGGCTTCTTACTTTTATAATATCACGGTAAGTAATTAATCCTTTTAGTTTTCCCCTCTTATCAACCACCGGTAATTTCTCTACTTTATTTTCCTGAAGAATAATTTCTGCCATCTTTAAATCGGTTCCTTCGGGTGCAGTAATAAGGTGTTTTTTCGTCATCACTTCAGATATCAGTCGCTTCGTATTTTTTTCGAAACGTAAATCGCGATTGGTGAGAATACCAATGAGCAAACCATTTTTATCTACGATGGGAATACCGCCGATTTTATTTTCTTTCATCAGCACCATTGCTTCACCAATTGTTTGATGTGCTTGTAAAGTAATTGGGTCAATGATTAATCCGCTCTCACTGCGTTTTACTTTTCTAACTGCTTCTGCCTGCCTTTCTATTGTCATGTTCTTATGCAGAATTCCAAGACCACCATCTTGAGCAATAGCAATCGCTAATACCCAATCGGTTACGGTATCCATTGCTGCAGAAACAATTGGAACATTAATTCTGATGTTGCGTGTTAACTGAGTTGTAGTATCAACTTCCCTTGGTAAAACTTGTGAATGTGATGGTAAAAGCAACACATCATCATAGGTTAAACCTTCATAGAGTATCTTATCGTGATTGAGTGGCATAGCGGAAAAAAGTTTGGCAAAGATAAATTTTAAAACTGCTACTCAATTATTCAATCAAAACAATAAAAATATTAAAGCCCTGCCTGTGCAGAAATTTCAAGCATTCGGTCAATGGATTTTTTTGCTTTCAACCGTATTTCTTCTTCAATTAAAATTTCAGGTAACTCATACTTCATGCACAGGTATAATTTTTCCAGTGTATTTAATTTCATGTAAGGACAATCATTACAAGCACAACCATTATTTGGCGGAGCAGGTATAAAAGTTTTAGCGGGAGATTCTTTTTGCATCTGATGAATAATACCAGTCTCAGTTGCTACAATAAATTCTGTTGCAGGATTATTGATCGTGTACTTTAACAATCCCGTGGTGGAAGCAATATAGTCTGCGAGATCAAGCACAGGCGTTTCACATTCGGGGTGCGCAATAACTTTTGCATTCGGGTGGCGGTTTTTTAGTTTAATAATTTTCTCTGCCGAAAAAATTTCATGAACAATACAAGCGCCATCCCATAAAACCATTTCTCTTCCGGTTTTCTTTATTAAATAATTTCCAAGATTTCTATCGGGTCCAAAAATTATTTTTTTATTTGAAGGAACTGATTCTATGATCGCCCGGGCATTGGATGAAGTACAGATAATATCACTCATCGCTTTAATTTCAGCTGTGCAGTTTACATACATAATAACTACATGATCAGGATGGCGTTCTTTAAATTTCTCAAACACTTGAGGCGGACATGAATCTGCCAGTGAACAACCGGCATTAAGATCGGGTAATAAAACTTTTTTCTGTGGTGAAAGAATTTTTGCTGTCTCAGCCATAAAATGAACCCCGGCAAACACAATAACATCGGCATTAGTTTTTGCAGCCTGCTGTGATAACCCCAAGCTATCACCAATGTAATCAGCAACATCCTGTATATCTGGCTCCTGATAATAGTGTGCAAGGATGACTGCATTCTTTTCTTTTTTTAATTTTTCAATCTCCGAAAATAAATCTAATAGCGGATCAATTTCCAAATCCAAAAAACCATTTTTATTTAAATGCTGTTTAGCTACTTCAATTTTTTCATTCATCAACATAAGTTCTTTTTCTAATTTAATATAATTCTTTTAAGAAATTTATTATTACAAGTTATTAGCTGTGTGGATTCGTTCATTCTATTTTATTAAAACACTTGCTTTATAACTTTCTCTTACTTCATCCACAACCAAAATTAGTTATTCAACAGTTGTGTTGGATGAATGTCAGCTACTTCCGTTTTTATCAACACCATGTTGATGATCTTTTTTATTGATAAGTTGATCGTTGTGTTAGAAACATTTACAACTTTTTAAAGTTGACAAGTGAAAATTTTTACTTCAGTTATTAACGTAACCACCCGGTTTTTCAACTTAAATCTATCTGCTAATCTTACCAACATCTGTTCAACACCCCATCAACCTTTAAATAACATTTCATTTTTAGATTAAAGATTGAATCAACATTTATACAAAGTTATAATTCACAAATGTTGACATGAAAAAATAAGCACCAATAAAATAATTATTAAACCTAAAATCGCTGACAGGGTGAAAAACCACTGTCATGGTTTCGCTACCGGCGATGAGTTAATTACTTTTGAAAGCGATGCGTAAGTTTCATTTCAACGATACAGTAAATATTTTTTCGAAGTTCACTATTTCACGTGCAGTTAATGCGGCTAAAATATTATCTTCATTCTACGCAGCAAAAATTTTAAAACTACCGGTTCAATGGGGAAAACCAATTTCAATTTCCATTGAGCCAACTACTTCATGCAATCTACGTTGTCCTGAATGCCCGAGCGGATTACGTTCTTTTACAAGAGCGACCGGAATGCTGAATGAAAATTTTTTTACAAAGATGATCACTGAATTAAGTGATCATTTGTTTTATCTCACATTTTATTTTCAGGGCGAGCCGTATTTAAACCCTGATTTTTTAGAAATGGTTAAATATGCTTCTAAGAAAAAAATTTACACCGCCACTTCTACCAATGCGCATTACCTCGATAATGAGAATGCAAAAAAAACTGTGGAGTCGGGGTTAGATCGTTTGATTATTTCAATTGATGGAACTACACAAAGTGTGTATGAGCAATATCGAATTGGCGGTGATTTAGAAAAAGTAATTGCAGGAACAAAGAATATTTTAAAGTGGCGAAAAGAATTAAAATCAAAAACACCACTGGTGGTTTTTCAATTCTTAGTAGTAAAACCAAATGAACACCAGATAGAAGAAGTAAAAAAATTAGCGGATGAATTAGGTGTTGATGATGTTTGGTTTAAAACAGCACAACTTTATGATTTTGAAAACGGAAATGAATTGATTCCCTCGATTGAAAAATATTCGCGATATAAAAAAAATGCAGATGGAAAATTTTCAATCAAAAATGAATTACTAAATCATTGCTGGAAGATGTGGCATTCCTGTGTGATTACATGGGATGGTAAGGTGGTGCCATGTTGTTTTGATAAAGATGCAAGTCATCAGTTTGGCGATTTAAAACAACAATCATTCAATGAAGTTTGGAATGGTGAGAAGTATCAAAACTTTCGCGCAGCATTACTTAACTCCAGAAAAAAAATTGACATTTGTTCAAACTGCTCTGAGGGAACACAAGTATGGACTTAAGTTTCGTTTCTCTGTTTAGTATTAATTTTTTCTCAGCATAGGAAATCCGCAACCCGCACCTGCTAAACCGTCATGATCTCTTTTTCCTTTGCAGCCAAATGTTTATCTGCTGTAGTTATATATTTATTGGTAAGTTCTTGCAGATCACTCTCGCCATCTTTTACCTGGTCTTCCGAAACATGTTCATTGGTTAATTTTTTTATATGCTCCAATGAATCACGGCGAATGCTTCTTATGCTAACCCGTGCAGTTTCAGTAATGCCATGTGCTTTCTTAACAAATTCTTTTCTTCTTTCTTCAGTAAGCGGCGGTTGAAAAAGTTTTATTGATGCCCCGTCATTGTGCGGAGTAATACCAATGTTAGCTGCGAGAATTCCTTTCTCAATCACAGCAAGCATATTTTTTTCCCATGGCTGAATTATCAACGTGCGCGCATCGGCAACAGAAATATTTGCAACCTGATTGATGGGCATTGGCGATCCGTAATACTCAACAGTAATACCATCGAGCATAGAAGGAGAAATTTTTCCAGCACGAACTTTTGATAACTCATCTTCAAGGTGGCTGATGGTTTTATCCATGTGATTCTTGGTGTCGGAAAGTATTTGTTGAATGTGCATGTGAATTAATTTTAAAAGAAAACAAAATTAAGATGATGAAGTTAAATCTCAAACTCACAACAACATCAGTGTGCTTTTGAATAAATTTTTTATGGAAATGAAAAACATAAACCTATGCAGTCACAAGTGTACCGATTTTTTCGCCTTGTAAAACACGCAATAAATTTCCGGGCTCATTCATGTTGAACACAATAATTGGTAGCTTGTTCTGCTGACATAAAGTGAAAGCAGTCATATCCATTACGTTAAGATTCTTTGAGTAAGCCTCATTAAAAGTAATGGTTTCATACTTTGTTGCCGACGGATCTTTTTCAGGGTCGGCGGTATAAATACCATCTACTCTTGTTCCTTTCAAAATTACTTCGGCATCAATTTCAACTGCACGTAATGCTGCTGCAGTATCAGTTGTAAAAAAAGGATTGCCTGTGCCTGCACCAAAAATTACCACCCGGTTTTTTTCAAGATGCCTCATCGCTCTTCTTCTAATATATGGCTCGGCAATCTCTTCCATTTTTATTGCAGACAAAAGGCGGGTATAAATTCCATGCTTCTCCATAATACTTTGCAGTGCCATCCCATTCATCATTGTTGCAAGCATTCCCATGTAATCACCGGTTGCTCTTTCAATTCCCGAATCGGCAGAATCTATTCCGCGATAAATATTTCCTCCACCTATAACTACTGCAATCTGTACTCCTGCATTTACTGCAGCTTTAATTTCTTCGGCATACATATTCGTCATTGCGGGATCAATGCCGTAATTCTGATTTCCCATCAGTGATTCGCCTGAAAGTTTTAGCAGAATGCGATTGTATTTTATTGCCATAAATTCTATTTAGTAGAATGAAGAAAAAAAATTATTACGGCACGAAAATAAAAAAGGGAGAATCACTTCTCCCTTTTTCTTTTATTTACCCAGTGTAACCCGGTGAAATGAAATCACTTTTAAATCCTTATCTATTTCACGAAGCACATCGCTTACCTTTTTCTTATTGTCTTTTACAAACTCCTGATTAACCAGTGTGCTTTCGTTAAAGAATTTTGTAAGTGCACCTGCCGCAATTTTATCAATCATGTTCTCTGGTTTGCCATCGGCTTTTGCTTTCTCTCTGGCAATATCCAATTCACGATCAATAGTATTTTGAGTAACACTTTCTTTGTCAACTGCAACAGGATTCATAGCGGCAACCTGCATGGCAATGTCTTTTCCGGCAGATACAATAGCATCAGTTTTTGGTTGGTTAAATGAAACCAATACACCAAGCTTGTAATTTGAATGTATGTATGGAACTACGGTAACAGCTTCTAATTTTTCAAACTTACGCAACTCAATTTTTTCACCAATCTTACCAACCATTTCCGCAACTTTATCAGCAACGGTTACGCCACCCATCGGCAATGCAAGCAACTCATCCAATGAAGAAACATTGTTGTCCAATGCTAATTGTGCTGCTTGTTTTGCGAATGAAATAAAGTCATCATTCTTAGCAACAAAATCTGTTTCGCTGCTTAAGTTTATAATAACACCCGTTGTCATTGCATCATTTGCAATTGCGATAACAGCGCCTTCTTTTGCTTCGCGGTCAGCACGCAGTGCCGAAACTTTTTGTCCCTTTTTACGGAGGTAATCAATTGCTTTATCGAAATCACCTTCTGATTCCGAAAGCGCTTTTTTGCAATCCATCATACCGGCACCGGTTTGCTGACGGAGCTTATTAATGTCTGCTGCTTTAATTTCTGCCATAATATTTTTTGTTTGAAAATTTAAACTGTGTTGAATCCATTAAAGTTCATACTGTCATTTTTCATTTCCAAATAAAATTATCTGAACTAAAAAAGAGCGAGCTGTTTCGAATTAATTTTTGGAATGATGAATAAAAGTATCTCGGAGCGTGGGTCTTATTGTCCCCACCTGCAGAGTGGGTGCGTGGTATGCGTCGCATTAAGCCGCCGCCACAACTCTTTCCACCGGGTTTCTTTCCGCGTCTTCCATCACCCTTGTCTTCA
>JAJAYG010000169.1 GCA_026786335.1 Chitinophagales bacterium
AGGTTGCTGTAGTTGATATAAAATTGGCTCATTTAAATGATGTTACCATTCAAGTTTATAACACGGTTGGACAAATTGTTTACTCAAAGAGCTATAATAATTTGAGTAACGAACAGTTAATTTCTATTCCAACCAGTAACTTAACAGGCGGTATCTATACTGCAAAAATTAAAGTTGCTGATCAAATTATTACACAGCAAATAGTTGTAGCACACTAAATTTCAATTTTGATATCTTAGAAGCCATTGCAAATTTGCGATGGCTTCCTTTTTTTTTCAAACAAGAAATTATAAAGATTAAGTTATTTTAGCATCCTCATTTTTTACTCACAAAAAAAATTTACAAAGTGAAAAAACTTACACTACTTATTTCTTTATTTTCATTTCTTCTCTTTCAAAACAGAAATGCTTCGGCTCAAACAATAATGCTCGAAGATTTTGAAAGTGCAACACTTCCCAGCGGTTGGGATATAACTACCAGTGCAGGTGATGGTGGTTGGAAATTCGGTGCTTATAATCTTTTAAAAAGTACCAACTTCCCAATTCCAACCCATACAAAAATGACTGCAACCAACGATGACAAATGCAAGTGCAACAAGAGTGAAGATCTGCTTATTACAAAAAGCATGGACTTTACAGGTTACACCAATGTATTCCTCAAGTTTGATTCTTATTTTTTGCATGGCTATGTTACTTCGCAAGAAGAAGCTTATGTAAAAGTAAGTACTGATGGTGGTAGTAACTGGACTGTTGTTTACACCTTAACCGGAAATGAAGACTGGGTTACACAATACGTAAATCTTTCTTCTTATTCAGGTATGACTGATGTAATGGTTGAACTTAACTATACCGATGGCGGCCTTAACGCTTTGGGTTGGGCACTAGATAATTTTGAAGTTTACGTTCCGCTAACTGCAATTGATCCTGCAATCACACAAATCTCGCCTGTAGATAATTCATACGCAATCTCGGGAAATGTAAATGTTGAAGGAATTATTTTTAATTATGGTTATGAAACATTAAATGATGTTACCATCTATTACACTGATGGTGTTGACACTTTTGCAGATGCAAAAACAGGATTGAATATTCCGGGTCTTGGTTCCTATTCTTTTGTTCATGCTACTCCATACAACATTGGATTTGGTGATTACACTCTCACTGCATGGATTGAATCAGCAAATGATGGAAACGCAACAAACAATAAGCTATCAACTTTGTTTCATGGTGTAGCATTTTTCCCTACACATCAAGTTGTAGTTGAAGAAGCAACAGGTAGCTGGTGCGGCTGGTGTGTTAGAGGAATTGTTTACATGGATTCTATAGATCACGTTTACCCTAATACTTCAATTCTGATTGCTGTGCATAATGGAGATCCTATGGTTGACGCTACTTATGATGGTGGTATTGGTTCATATCCGGGATTCACAGGTTACCCAACAATTATTACTGACCGTAAAGAATTAGGAGACCCAAGTGCAATTTTTAAAACATACGATGCATACATCGGAGATTTCGGTTATGCCGATATTGCTGTTACACCTAATTACATCGAAAGCAATGATTCACTTTATGTAACTGCCGATGTAACCTTTGCAACACCACTTACCGGAAATTATCGTCTCGCTTGTGCCATCACTGAAGAAAATGTTACAGGTACTGCATCGGGCTACAATCAGGCAAATTATTATGCGGGCGGTGGTGCTGGTCAAATGGGAGGCTTTGAAGACCTCGATAATCCTGTTCCTGCTGCCGATATGATTTACAATTACGTAGCACGTGAAATTATTGGTGGATTCAAAGGCGCATCAGGAAGTTTACCTACAAGTGTTGAAGGTGGCGTTACTTACAGCTATACCTTCAAATGGAAAATTCCTTCCACATTTAATCCTGCAAACATGAGAGCTGCCGTATTCCTTATTGATTATGATGCAAACGTAATTTTGAACGCAAATCAATCAGATTATTTCACAACCGTGATTATAGGAATCAATACTCCTAAAGCAAATATTTTAGGTGCAGGTATTTATCCAAACCCTGCTAATGGAAACATGACTGTTTCATTAACATTGAATGCCGACGAAAATGTAACAGTTGAAATTGCCGATCTTACTGGTCACCTTTTATCAAGTAAATCATTTGGCAATCTATCACAAGGCAATCATCTGTTGCAAGTTGATGCAGCAAGTTTGGCTACCGGAATGTATATGGTAAACATAAGAACCAATACAGGAGTAACCTCAAAGCGTTTTGTAAAAGCAGATTAATTAAGTCCCAATACTAAGTTGAAGCCGCCACTCAAATGGCGGCTTCTTCTTTTCACAACTTCTCCACAATTGTTTTTTTATCTAAAAATTTTTCTTGAAATGAAATCTGCTTACCTACTTTTGGGCTTTGATGAAACAAAATCAAAAAATGACTTTCTGCACGCACGGAAAGTCATTTTTATTTTGTGAAATGAATGATCCCGAAATTGCTTCGGGATTTTTATTAACCCAATCCCGAGTACTCGGGACAAAACTCAAAACTTTTTCAATTGCCTAAAGATAATTCCATCCAACACGTTCTCATCATCGGCTCGGGCCCCATTGTAATCGGGCAGGCATGTGAGTTTGATTATTCAGGAAGCCAGGCAAGCAGAAGTTTGCGTGAAGAAGGCATTCGCGTTTCACTCATCAACTCTAATCCTGCAACCATAATGACCGATCCGGTAACAGCCGATCACGTTTATCTGTTGCCACTCGATGTTAATTCAATCATTCAAATTTTAGAAGAACAAATTGAAAAAGGAATTCCCGTTGATGCAGTACTCCCAACCATGGGCGGC
>JAJAYG010000170.1 GCA_026786335.1 Chitinophagales bacterium
GCTCCGGGATTGTTTAATGATGCATCGCCACCAGCGATACCGGCAATGCCCTTTTGATTATTTGAAAGTGCACCTGCAATACCGGCACATGAAGTCCCATGGCCAAAATCATCGGGTAAAGGATCAACCGGATTTAGCGGTTCTTGTTTTTCGTAATTATAACCGCCTTCAATTTTTGAACCTTCGAAAGTGCCGTTGCCAAAATCTTCGTGGTACCAATCTATACCAGAATCGAGAATGCCAACTTTAATGAAGGGCTTACCTGTTTCTAAAGTCCATGCCAATGGCATATTTATGCCCGCCGTATCACCATAGGTTGGTGTTGGATGAAGGTTGGGTTGACTTGCCGCATATAAGGAATCATTTGGGTAGCTGTGAGCGTGAACAGCATAGTTAAGATGAGCTAATTGAATAGCGGGGAATAATTTTTTTAAACTGTCGCAAACGGTTCTTTCGGGGAGTTCGTAAGGAATTTTAACGAGCAGCACACTCCAGAATTCAGGGATTTTTATTCTTTCACCCATGCGCGAAATTGAAACGGTATCTTTAGTAGTCATTCGCATAAATACCTTAGGTTGTAAGGTTATTCATTGTCAAATTTACTTTAGTATTCATTTTGGTAATAAGACCTGGTTTAACAAAGTCACTGAGTTTGCCGAATTGAATTTCACGATCATCAACTTTTGTTTTTATGATTGAATCGGGATTGAACCAGATAATAATTTCATGGGCGCTGTATGCAATAATTGTATCAGTAGTTAGTATTGGAACAGGAACATCGGCTTATTCTGTATAACCAATAACTCTATAATTTGAGGAATCTGTTGTGGTACGCCGAGCGCATACATAAATATGATCATTGTTTAAGTCATACTTAATAAATGAGGGTACATCAATGCTATTGTTTGCACCAACCCATTCGCGATACCATCTTGAATTACCATCAAGATCATATGACATGCTTACAACATCTTTTTGAGTTCCATTACTCTTAAATCCTGTGATGTAAACAGCATCGTATGGATTTATACTTATTTTTTTTGCTTCTGCATTTATAAATGGTGCAAGGGGTTTAAATTTTTGAACCCATTGCTGTGTTCCCGATGAATTATATTTTACTGTTACCATTTCACGATTGCTATTGCTCTCTTCGCCATATCCTGTAATATAAATATTGTTATCAGCATCCACCTCAATATCAGTTGCCCCATCATTCTTTGTTGCCAAGTCAAAATATTTAGTCCAAAGCACTGTAAGAGAAGAATCAAACTTTATTGTTTTCATATCATATCCATAGTTGGTTTGATATGCACTGCCTGTAACATAAAAATTTCCATTTGCATCTTTTGCAATGCCTGTTACAAAATCTAATCCTGAGCCGCTTGTTGAATTTCGGTTCACAGAGAATTGTGCTCCTGTTGCTGCGTTGTATTTTAATGTAGTAAAGTCCCAACTATTAATTGAATTTGAACTACCTCCAGATACAATTATTCTGTTGTTTGCTGCTAATACAATTGCTGCGGGAATATCTGAGAGATGCACATAATCATAGTTCTTTGTCCATTGTATTGTTCCTGAACTATTTAATTTAATGGTGAGATAGTCATTTAAGTTTCCTGTTTGAGTACTCGTGCCTGTTACAAAAACATTCCCTGATGCATCAAGAAGAATTGCTGTACAAACATCATAGCTGCTTGCAGTACCGTTGTAGTATGTATGCCATAATTCATTACCATTTGAATCATATTTTAAAACAACGTAGTCATAGTTTTTTGTGGCCCCATTGTAAGAAGCACCGGCAACATAAATCCGACGGCTTGCATCGGTAGTAATAGCAATTCCATAATCATTTCCATTGTAAGAATTATTAAATTGCTTTTGCCAGATTTCATTTCCATCCTGATCATATTTAGTCAGTAATAAATTAGTCCCTTGACTTGTTGTTATTGTATTTCCAGCAATAATGAGATTTCGGCTTGCATCAATATCTGAAGCACTCCAATCAAGAGTATCTGGTTTGCCTGTTGCGTGTTCATAAATTTTGTTTACAAGATAACGTGTATTCTGTGCATGTGATTCAATGCAAAGAGTGATAAAAATTGCGAGAAGTACAATTGCGTTTTTCATTTAGGTAGTTTAAATTGGGTTAAGTATCGCACTAAATTAAAAATTTATTTGAAATTGAAACGGTTTGGATTAGCGCGCAAGGGATAGTAGCGGAAAGCCCACAGCGAAGGGAGAGGAAATTTTTTAGCGTGAGGGCGAGGACTTGGAGCGAATAGCCCGACCCCTTTGATGCTTGCTGGAGAGATATTCGAAAATGTTACGGATGTTGAAATAAATGCGGCGTTATTGAAATGAAGGTGAGTGATTGCAAGCAGCATTGGGGATGCGCCCATAATCATTAACGAAACAAATCTAACTTCGACTTCGGCCTAATAGCATCTAACCAAATAAAATTCTTCAACCGCGATTCATCTTGCGGGAAAGCTGAGAGCGGATACAAAGTAGCATCGGGCTGGGTGATGAAAACAATGCGCTCGATCTTGCGCGCGGTATCGAAATACAAAACCATATTAGAGCACACGGCTTTGTTAACGCCAATAAAGCCACCCTTATCATCGGTAGCATAGTAGATGCTTTCGCCATTGCCCAGCACCTCCATGCGATTGAGGTTGCCTTCTTTAAAAAAACCAATCATCTTTTTACCGCGCACCTGATTATAC
>JAJAYG010000171.1 GCA_026786335.1 Chitinophagales bacterium
ACCTTATGTTGAATATTATTTACGTCATCCTGCTTTCAAAGACTACCCTGTAGTAGGTGTTAGTTGGGTACAGGCAACTCAATACTGCGATTGGAGAACCGATCGCGTGAACGAGATGATCATGATCAAGGAAGGAATAATGGAAAAGAACAACAGCCAAAGTGATGAAGACAATTTTAATACTAGATCGTACTTAGTTGGTCAGTATGAAGGTGCAGTAAAAAAGAATTTAAAAGATTATAGCCCAACCGGTCAAGGCGAACGTAAAGTGAGAATGGAAGATGGAATTATGCTTCCTGAATACAGATTACCAACTGAAGCTGAATGGGAATATGCCGCGTTAGCGAACATAGGTAATGATCCTTTTGCCGATGAAGAATTAGAAACTGATCGCCGTTATTATCCATGGAACAGCAATCGCATGCGTGATCCTAAACATGGAGATTGGCAGGGTGCTTTTCTTGCGAACTATAAAAGAGGCAATGGAGATAACATGGGTGTTGCAGGTGGCTTAAATGATGCTGCCGATATTCCTGCACCTGTATTTTCTTTTCTCCCAAATGATTACGGACTTTACAATATGGCAGGTAACGTTAATGAGTGGACGATGGATGTTTATCGCCCTTACACACCTTATGATGCTGTTGACTTTAACTCATTTCGTGGTAACGTATTCTTAGAAGATAGTTTAGACGAAGAGTTTTACCACGTTGATAAAGATTCTCTCGGTCATGTAGTTCGCACACCTGTAAGTGTTGCAGAAAACACAAATCGTTTGAACTACCGTCGCAGTGATGTAATTAATTTTCTTGATGGTGATTCAACCTCATGGGTAACTTATAATTACGGAGCAAACTCATTAATAAACGATAAGGCAAGAGTTTATAAAGGCGGTTCGTGGAATGACAGAGCTTACTTTATGTCGCCCGGCACACGCCGTTATCTCGACGAAAACCAAAGCACCGCAACCATTGGTTTTCGTTGCGCTATGGCTCGCTTGGGTAGCCCTGGAGGAAATGAAGTGCCAGCAGGTAAGTTTGCTCCTAAAAAAGCTGCTGAGTACAAGAGAAAGAAACCTAAATAATTTTTTAAGAACTTAAAGTATAAAAACCTCTTTCGAAATTGCGGAAGAGGTTTTTTGTTTTACTACACTTTCGCTTTGCTTTAATTATTTATGCTGCTGATATCAATAGAAGAATTTATAATAGCGTTTGACACTTCTTTCAAAAAAAATAATTTGCATGATCCATGGGAGATTACGAATCAGCTTAAAACTATTTTAAATGAATTACTGCCAAATTGTAAAAAAGAATTTATAATTGAAAACGGAATCGCCATTCATCAATCAGCGGTTATTCACGAGCGGGCAATTTTAGCAGCACCGGTAATTATTAATGCAAATTGTTTTGTTGGAGCAAATGCAATTTTAAGAGGTGGTGTTTTTTTAGGGAATGAAAGCGTAATCGGAAGCGGATGCGAAATAAAATCAAGCATCATCATGAACTACAGTTCAATTGCACACCTCAATTTTATTGGTGACAGCATAATCGGAAGCAATGTAAATTTTGAAGCCGGTGCAATTTGCGCCAATCATTATAATGAGAGAAAAGGAAAAAAAATAAGTGTGTTTTACAATGCAGAAATTATAAATACTGGTATAGAAAAATTTGGATCATTAGTGGGCGACCATTCAAAGATTGGAGCCAATGCAGTGCTTTCACCAGGCACTCTTCTTAAAAAAAATACAATTGTAAAGCGATTGGAACTTATTGAACAAGTGAAGTAAAATCAGCGGCAAATGTTTTGTATTTATTAGAATATTCATTGAAACAATTGTTTCCCTTTTACTGCGCAATTGAAGAAGCAACCCCAGCAAAAAATAAGCTTGCTACTAATCAGTTTTTTTATTGGCTGATTATTTTGCAGCCAACTAAAAACACTTTGATTCAGGAATGATTTAATTTTAATGAAAATAAAAAATTATTCAGCATAAGCAACTCCCCTTTTCCTGCAAAAATTCAACTACATTTACTTTCATGTTTTCTTTCCTCTAATAAAACTTAATTATGAAAACCATTACTGCTGCTCTAGTCATTTTTACTTCGTGCCTCACATTCTTCTTCCATCAAACCAATAATAATTCTTGCAATGAAATTTTTTCATTTCAGGAAGAACCCAAAGAAGCTTATGATGCATTCACTTTTCTAACTGCAATGAATGCATTTCCCAATGCAGATATTCCTGCAGATGGTTATGCTAAAGCATGGCAAAAGCATTTAGAGATTTTGGGTAAACCACAACAGAGTGGATTGCGAACCGCTTGGCAAAACCTTGGACCTAATAACGTTGGCGGAAGAACAATAAGCATAGCTATTGATCCTGTTGATACCGCTGTAATATATCTTGGTTCTGCAAGTGGCGGCCTATGGAAATCAACCAAGGGAGGTATTGGCCTTAATGCGTGGGAATATATTCCAACAGGTTTCCCTGTATTGGGTGTTGGAGCAATCGCAATTAATCCGGTTAATCACAATGAGATAATTATTGGAACAGGTGAAACC
>JAJAYG010000172.1 GCA_026786335.1 Chitinophagales bacterium
AATTCTCAATTCTCAATTCTAAATATTTGAAAGATCAATTAGGAAGAGAAATCCAATTCCCTTTTCCACCCAAAAAAATAATCTCCATTGTTCCATCGCAAACAGAATTGCTTTTTGATTTGGGATTGGAAAGTGAAATCATTGGCATCACCAAGTTTTGCATTCACCCAAAAGAAAAAGTGAAAGGAAAAATAAAAGTCGGCGGCACAAAAAACCTAAACATCGAAAAAATAAAATCGCTTAACCCCGATCTCATCATTGCAAACAAAGAAGAAAATGAAGAGCAGCAGATAAAAGAGTTAATGAAATTTTTTCCGGTTTACATCAGTGATATAAAAACTTTGAATGATGCTTATGAAATGATTCAGCAAGTAGGAGAGGTTGTGGATAGAAAATCGGAGGCAGAAATAATTATTGAAGAAATAAAATCTTCCTTTTCAAATCCGAAATTAAATAATTGTCACCCTGAGCACTTCGATAAACTCAGTGCAAGTATTATCGAAGGGGGAAATCCGAAATCCTCGGCTTACCTGATCTGGAATAATCCGATGATGACCATTGGCTCCGATACTTTCATCCATGCTATGCTGCAAGCCGCAGGATTCAAAAATGTTTTTGCAAACCGAAATCGTTACCCTGAAACTTCAGTTGAAGAAATCAAAAAATTAAAACCCGAATTTCTTTTACTCTCATCAGAGCCGTTTCCTTTTAATCAAAAACACGTTGATGAATTGCAACCGCAACTTTCTGCCACCAAAATAATGTTAGTTGACGGCGAAATGTTTTCGTGGTATGGCAGTCGATTGCTCAAAGCCCCTGAATATTTTTTTCAACTTCAGAAAAAATATTTTACCAATCAGCGTTAATCTGCGTTATCTGCGGGAAATATTTTAAATCGCTTTCGTGTTTTCGAAACTCTAACCACCGCTGATTATATTTGCCGTCCTTAAAAGCAACAATCAAAAAGAACAATTATGGCAAATAGCAACATGAAAAAAATTGAAGAATTATTAGCAGATAAATCTGAGTTCCTTCTCAATCATGTGAGTGGTACCATTGATAAGAAAAACATTCACGCACCCGGCCCCGATTTCGTCGATCGCATTTTTACCGACAGCAATCGAAGCAATCAGGTGTTGCGTTCCATTCAAACAATTTATAATCATGGCCGCCTTGCAGGTTCGGGTTATGTTTCTATTCTTCCGGTTGATCAGGGAATCGAACACAGTGCCGGAGCATCCTTCGCTCCCAATCCAATTTATTTTGATCCCGAAAATATTGTGAAGCTTGCGATTGAAGGCGGCTGCAATGCGGTGGCTTCAACATTCGGTGTTCTCGGTTCTGTGTCACGCAAGTATGCACACAAAATTCCTTTCATTGTAAAAATTAATCACAATGAATTTTTAAGTTACCCAAATAAATATGACCAGATCATGTTTGGATCTGTTGAAGACGCATGGAACATGGGAGCTGTCGCTGTAGGTGCAACTATTTATTTTGGTAGTGATGAATCAACAAGACAAATTCAAGAAGTGAGTCAGGCATTTGAGTATGCACATGAATTAGGAATGGCAACCATACTCTGGTGTTACCTAAGAAACCCGGGTTACAAAAAAGATGGAGTTGATTATCATACTGCTGCCGATCTAACAGGGCAAGCAAATCATTTGGGTGTAACTATTCAAGCAGACATCATCAAACAAAAATTGCCAACCAATAATGGTGGGTATGAAGCATTGAAGTTTGGAAAAACACATCCTAAGGTTTACCGCGAACTTTCTACCGATCACCCAATTGATTTGTGCCGCTACCAGGTTGCAAACTGTTACATGGGTCGTTCAGGTTTAATTAATTCGGGTGGTGAATCGAAAGGTGCGAGTGATATGGCTGAAGCGGTTTTTACCGCAGTGGTAAATAAGCGCGCTGGTGGCACCGGTTTAATTTCGGGTCGCAAAGCATTTCAAAAACCAATGAGTGAAGGTGTTGAATTACTCAACATGATTCAGAATGTTTATCTCGAGAAATCAATTGATCTGGCGTAGTGCAATGAGTTATGAGTACTGTGTAATGTGTACTGAGGTGCTTAGGATTCGAACCTTAATCGTTTTCGCAAAACTTAATTGAAATCAATGAGAGATTTTAAAAAGTTGACAGTTTGGCAAGAAGGAATTCAGTTAGTAAAACTTATTTATAAAACAACTTCCACATTTCCCAAAGAAGAAATTTACTCACTCACATAACAAGTGAAACGCAGGACGCCGAACGAATAAAGATTTTGCAAATTTTTTGAGCATTGCTACGAGCTCATGCTTTGAGTTAGAAACTCAATTGATAATTGCACTTGAGTTAGCATTCATTAGTAAAGAAAACTTTGACATCATTTCAAAAAAATTGGAGTACATTGAGAGAATGATTTATAACTTTGAAAAAACACTTGTTTGAGCAGTGAGCTTTGAGTAATGTGTAATGAGCAACTCAGTACTCAAAACTCAGTACACATAACTCATAACTCAAATCTCAGTACTCATAACTCACACCTCAGCAAATGGCCTGGTTTAAAAGAACAAAAGAAGGAATTGTAACTTCAAATGAAGATAAACTCGAAGTGCCCGATGGACTTTGGTACAAATGTTCTTCGTGCAAAAAAACAATTCCCACCACTGAGTTGCAGCAGAATAAATATGTGTGCACCAATTGTGATTACCATCCGCGTGTAAATTCAAAAGAATATTTCGAAGTAATTTTTGATAACAATGAATTTGAATTGTTGTTTGAAAACCTGAAGCCAAAAGATTTTCTTCATTTCAAAGATCTTAAAGCATATAAAGACCGCCTCACTGATACACTCAAGAAAGTGAAGGTAACAGAAGCCATTACCGTTGCCACCGGAAAAGTGAACGGTAAAAATTTAACCATCGCCTGCATGAACTTCAACTTTATAGGCGGCTCCATGGGCAGTGTGGTGGGCGAGCGCATTTCGAAAGGCATTGATTATTGCATTGAGAATAAAACACCTTACCTCATTATCTCAAAATCGGGTGGGGCGCGCATGATGGAGGCGGCGTTCTCGTTAATGCAGCTTGCAAAAACTTCTGCCAAGCTCACACAACTTTCGGCGGCAAAACTTCCTTACCTCTCTTTAATGACCGACCCAACCACTGGCGGCGTAACTGCATCTTTCGCCATGCTCGGCGATATTAATATGGCCGAACCCGAAGCGCTGATTGGTTTTGCCGGCCCGCGGGTGATCAAGGAAACCATTAAGAAGGATTTGCCCAAAGGGTTTCAGCGCAGTGAATTTTTATTAGAGCATGGCTTTCTCGATTTTATTGTGAGCAGAAAAGAACTCAAGCAAAGGTTGAGTGATTTGATTGAGATGCTGCTAACGTGAGCAAGTCCCTTTCATTAATAGAGGGATTTAGGGTGAGGAGGTTTAGTACTGTAAATTTATCTAAGCTTTGCACTGTGTTAGAAAACGAATTCAAATATTACGTTGATCATCACAAGGAACTTTACGAAAAGCATCCTGAAAAATTTTTGGTAATTAAAAATGATGCAGTGATTGGCGTATTTGATACTCAATTGAATGCTTATACAGAGACAATAAAAACCGAACCTCTCGGTACTTTTTTAATTCAACAATGCAATCCTGGTACACAATCGTATATTCATACTTTTCATTCCCGGGTTTTTATTTAGTATTTAAGTATGAGTACCCCTGCATCCTCCATTCCTGTTAGTGCTTTAACGTTGTAAGCAACGGGTCGGCTAAATGTTCTAATGACCGAAGCTCAAATTTTGGTTCCTGCTACATCTCATGGTTTGTCAATAATAGCTATTTGGGATACGGGTGCTTCGGGAACTGCGATTTCGAAAAATGTTGTTGACACTTTAGGGCTTTTACCTACAGGCATTAAAGAAGTGCATACTGCTAATGGTAAAGTAATTCAAAACACTTATTTCATCAGCATCGGCTTACCAAATAATGTAATCATTCAAGGCATTGTAGCAACTGAAGTTCCATCTCTTTCTGGCGGTGCAATGCTCTAATTGGTATGGATATAATTGCGATGGGCGATTTTTCGATTACCAATTTAGATGGAAATACCTGCATGTCGTTTCGGATGCCTTCATTACATGAAATTGATTATGTAAAAAATTTGCAATTGAAAGTAAACCCAAATATGCCAATCGTGGGTGACGAGAAAGTTGGAAGAAATCAACTTTGTCCTTGTGGTAGTGGAAAGAAATACAAGCATTGTAATGGTGCATAAAAAAAGATTTACCCAAAGAGTTCCAGCGCAGTAAATTTTTATTAGAGCATGGCTTCCTCGATTTTATTGTGAACAGAAAAGAACTTAAACAAAAGTTGAGTGATTTGATTGAGATGCTGATGGTGAAATGAGTTTATCACTTAAATAATTTTCCCTATTTTTATTAAGAAATGAAACACGGCTTCCGTTCTATATTCTTCTTTCTTTTTTTCAGCTTCAATTTGATTCAGCAGATTGCTGGGCAGAATTTGGTGCCGAATTATTCATTCGAGCAAATTGATTCCTGTTCAAGCGATTGGTCTCAACTTATGGTTGCAGAACCGTGGTTTCAACCAACGCATGGTACTACCGATTTGTATAGTAATTGTTCGGAAGTTGGAAATCATGTTTTAGTTGATGTACCATCTAATTATTTCGGTTATCAGTTTGCAAGAAGTGGTAATAATTATTCAGGATTTTATTCTGTCGTATTCTTTGATTCAATTGGAGATATTTACAGAGAATATATTGAAGTGAAATTACTTTCACAATTACAGCAAGGTAAACGATATTTTGTAAGATTCTATCTATCTCTTGCGGAAACTTCCGCAAGAGGAACTGGTGCTGTCGGTGCTTATTTTTCCTTTGATAGTATTATTGAAAGCACATTTTATAATTTGTCTGTCGTACCACAAATTGAGAATTTGGGACAATTCATTAAAGACAAAACAATCTGGATTCAAGTTGCTGGATCATTTATCGCAACAGGAGGAGAAAAATTTCTCACCATTGGCAATTTTTATGATAATGAAAATACTGATACTGTTTGGGTTAGCGGCGGGATTGCCTTCCCTCAGTGGGCGTACTATTATCTTGATGATGTTTGTGTATCTCAAGATTCTTCTGAATGTGACATAACAGGAATTCAAAATCTCTCACCAAATGCTTTCTCCCTCTTCCCCAACCCTGCCACAACACAAATCAATTTAGAACTACCTATTTCCAAATCAGGCAATCTCATTGTCACTAATATTTTATGTGAAGAAGTAATGCGGCAACCAATTTCTTTTACCACAAAATCTTTATCACTAAATATTGAATCCTTAGCTAAAGGCACATACTTCATTTCCCTAAAAAATGAACACGAAGTAACAACCACAAGTTTCATAAAACAATAAACCGAAACTATTGAATTCATTTCAATGACCGATACTGCCTCAATGTCATCTTTGCATCAAACAATGTGGTAGGTAACTGAAGCAATGGCAGATGAAGGTCAAGCAATGACGCCTCTCGTTCAAACAATGACATCTCTCGTTCAAACAATGACACCTCGTGTTCAAACAATGCCATCTCGTGTTCAAACAATGACACTTCGTGTTCAAACAATGACACCTCGTGTTCAAACAATGACATCTCGTATTCAAACAATGACTATGAGCGGTAAAACAATGGATAAATGTGGTCAAGCAATTTCATCTCACAGTTATTCAATAGCATCTTAAACTAATTCAGTCAATAATTTACTACTTGCTAACATTGCTATGCAGAAAAGGAAACTAATTGACAGAAACCCGAAACTCAAACTAAATCAACAACAGAAATAACAGAAACAACAGAAACCAAATCCCAAAACTATTTCCCTATATTTGCGGCGAACAAAAAAACAGACGCAATTAAAATGTTATTGACGAAAGAAAAAACAGCACAAATAATTACCGATTTCGGCGGCTCAGCTAAAAACAGCGGCTCCACCGAGGCGCAGGTTGCATTGCTAACAGAACGCATCAACCACATCTCAAGCCATTTAGATACAGGCAAAAAAGATTTCAACTCATCACGCAACCTCATGAAATTGGTAGGGCAACGCAAAAAATTATTAAAGTATTTGCAAGCCACCAACCTCACCAGCTATCGTAAACTAATAGAGAAGTTAGGGTTAAGAAAATAACCATTCATGAGTACTGAGTTTTGAGTAGTGAGTACTGAGAACAGATTTGCTCACATCTCAAAACTTAAGATTATCCCGAGTATTCGGTACGAATTTCAAAACTTACGGCTCAGTACTCAATACTCAAAACTCACTACTCACTACTCAATACTCAATACTCAGTACACAGTACTCAAAACTCATAATTTAAAAAGAATGTCACAAAAAGCAACCTCCTACACATTTGATTGCGGCGATGGAAAACCCATTACCCTCGAAACAGGTAAACTCGCAACACAAGCCGATGGCTCAGTAGTAGTTCGCCAAGGCAATTGCATGATACTCGCAACAGTAGTATCAAACAAAGAAGTAAAAGACGGACAAGATTTTTTTCCACTCTCAGTAGATTACCAGGAAAAATTTGCATCGGCGGGCAGAATACCTGGCGGATTTTTTAAGAGAGAAGCGCGACTTTCAGATTACGAAGTACTTATCTGCCGTCTCGTTGATCGCGTACTGCGCCCTTTATTCCCCGAAGATTATTTATGCGATACACAAGTAATGATCTCGATGATTTCGGCCGACCAAACCATACAACCCGATTCACTCGCTGCACTTGCAGCATCAGCGGCAATTACCGTTTCCGATATTCCTTTCAACGGCCCAATATCCGAAGTTCGCGTTTGCAAGATAGATGGTAAGTACATTGTAAATCCAACCCGCAAAGAAATTGAAACAGCAACATTAGACATCATCGTAGGTGCTTCAGAAAGCAGCATTGTAATGATGGAAGGCGAAGCCAAAGAATGCAGCGAAGAGGAAATGCTCGAAGCAATTAAAGTAGGGCACGAAGCAGTAAAAAAACAAGTTGCAGCGCAACTTAAACTTGCAGAATTATTTGGGGGAAAGAAGGCTTGGCGCGATTACGTAAAACCACCCGCGAATGAAGAAGTGAAGAAGAAAATTTATGATGCATTTCAAAGTAAGGTAGCTGATGTTTGTAAAAGCGGCGCACCAAAGAATGAACGCAAAGTCGGATTCAATGCCATCAAAGATGAATTAAAATTGATGACAGCAGAATGGGAAAGCGAAGAAGATAAAAAACTTGCAAAAAAATATTACCACGATCTCGAGTATGAGAC
>JAJAYG010000173.1 GCA_026786335.1 Chitinophagales bacterium
CATGAACACCATGCGCAGCGGAAGTGCGCCTGATGCAAATGTTGCATCAGTTCATTATGCTATTCGAAACAAAAAAAATTCGCTTGAAGCAACAGGATTTGGAAATTACAGTGCTGTTTCTGATTCTGGTTTTTCAAACCCAAAAACCGGTGGCTATTACAATATTAGTTTGAACGAAACAAAAGGTAAATGGACTGAATGGATCTGGCACGAATTGATTACTCCCAATTACGACCAAAATGATTTAGGAATTTTATTCGGCAACAATCAAATGACAGTTGGCGGCGGATTCAACTATAATAATCAGGAATTAAAAAAGGGGCCTTTCTACAATGTAAACTCATGGGGAAGTTTGAACTATAAAACACA
This sequence comes from Chitinophagales bacterium, assembly GCA_026786335.1. GTDB lineage: Bacteria > Bacteroidota > Bacteroidia > Chitinophagales > UBA10324 > JAJAYG01. The sequence continues at coordinate 370 of JAJAYG010000173.1, forward strand.
AGTTGAACCTTTTCAATATCAGGAGTGGGAATTCAATACCGGTGTTAGCGGGCAGTTTAAAAATTTTTACAACATTGGTGCATTCATTTATTCAAAACCTTTGTGGTACTATGATTATTATGAGCCGCGTGTTGAAGGTGCCAAATATTACCATGCTCCATTTGTATACACTCAACTCTTCTTTAATACTGATTACAGAAAAAAAGTTGCGCTTAGCGCCAGCATTGGCTATGGCGAATCTCCCGAACCAAAAGATACTTACCTGGAAGCTGGTGTGAGTCCCTATTTTATTTTGAATGATCACTTTTCATTCTGGTACGATCTGTTTGTGAGCAAAGACCGATCGAATTATGGTTTCGTGAATTTTGATTCTAATGATGAAATAATTTTTGGAAGAAGAAATACCTTCAGAGTTTCAAACACGATCAACGCAAAATATACTTTCAATCCGAAAATGAATTTCAACTTTAGAGCAAGATATTACTGGGGCAAAGTTACTTACGTCCAATTTTATGAATTACAGGATGAGGGCACTTTAGCATCAACAGATTTTACCGGCAACTACGATTATAATTTTAATGTTTTTAACATTGATGCAGTTTATGAATGGGAATTTGCGCCGGGAAGTTTTTTGAATTTGATCTGGAAGAATAATATTTTCCAAAGTGATGATGCCGGCACTGATGATTACTTTGATAATTTCAAAAAAACTTTTGACTCACCACAATCAAACGGAATTTCAGTGAAGCTTATTTATTACCTGGATTATTTATCACTGAGAAAAAAATCTTCATAAGCGAGGGAACCAAATTATTCTATTCAATAATTTCTTTCACCCTTAACAGTTCTCTTACCTTTTCCGAAATACCGGCAAGTTCGTAAGATGAGATCAAAGAATTAATCAATGTTACAATCACATGCTTGTTACTACATGGCAGAAAATATTCGGGCTTAGGATCGGCGTTTAATTTTTTGAGGTAAACAGAAATATCGTTGCGGCTAAAAATTACACCTTTGTTAAACGGATTAATGTAAAATAAAATCTGGCTTTTTATTTTCTGCTCTTCATCATTCTTTAAAATAAAATCTTTGTGAAATGAAAGAACAAAATGTTGCGGCAAATGAATGCCGTAAACAGGCATGTGAACTTTTGCTGCAAGAATCAAATACAAAACAGAAAGCGAAACCGGATTTCCTTTCTTCGATTCCAAAACATAATTTAAATAATTACTCTGCGGATCCTGAATGTTAGCCGTGTTACCCGAAAATCCATTGAGTGTAAACAAAACATGATTGAAAACATTTACCTGCTCCAATGCAATCTGATTGTAATTCATCTCCTGCGAAATATCATATCCGATTCTGTCAAGTTGTTGATGCATTTTAAAAACATCGAGATCGGGATATTGATAGCGGGCAATCATGGTTGCACCTTCGAGCAAATCATTCTTGTCGTCAGTAGCCCATTTCTTTAAATCGAATAAGAGGTTTTCATACTGAATAATATGAATAAGTTCTTCGAGGCGATAATGCAGATTGGGATCAAATGATTTTTCCCATGCTTCTTCTAACGATGGAATTACTGTGGTGCCAAGCGAAATAAGTTTATCAGTTACATGCTGATAGACTTCCTTATCGGGGTCATCAAGCAAGTTTATAAGCGCTGAAATTTCGTTGGTCATTTAAAAAATAAATCAGAAATTGGAAAATAGAAAATAGAAATTAGAAATATTAGTTCGTAGTTATTATTTCAATTGCGTTTTTAACTTTGGTCTTAGGCCTTAAATCAAAATCCCTTCTTCTTAAATTTTGTAAATCCTCTCTTAGGTGCATCCTTTGCCTTCTCTAAAAGTTCCATACAATCACTTAAAGTTAATTTTTCGGGAGTTATACCGGCAGGAATTTTAGCATTAAGTTTTCCGCTCTTAACATAGGGGCCCCATCTTCCGTTTAAAACCTGAACGCCATTCTCTTTAAAATCTTTTATTACGCTGCTCGCCTTTTCTGCAATTAAAACCAGCGCTTCGTCCAATGTAATCGTCATTGGATCCTGATCTTTTTTAATGGAATAGAATTTTTTATTGTTCAATACATAAGGGCCAAATCTTCCTTCATTCACCATCACATCATCACCATCATGTGTTCCAAGATTTCGGGGAAATTTAAAAAGCGGCAATGCTTCTTCAAGTGTAATGGTTTCAATACTTAAGTCGCCGCGAATTTTTGCATAGCGTGGTTTATCAGGATCATCCTGCAAACCTATTTGCACCATGGGTCCATAGCGCCCCATTCTTGCGATTACTTTCTTTCCGCTTTTTGGATCTATACCAAGGTCACGTTCGCCCGATGCTCTTTCTGCATTGTCCATTGTTGATTCTACATTTTTATGAAATGGTTTATAAAAATCATCAATCATTTTATCCCACTTAATAATTCCATTTGAAATATCGTCAAACTCTTTTTCGATCTCTGCAGTAAAACCAAAATCCATTACGCTGGGAAAGTGTTGAATTAAAAAATCATTTACAATCATTCCAATATCGGTTGGAAATAATTTTGATTTCTCTGCTCCGGTGTTTTCACTCTCCGTTAATTTGCTGATCTCATCCTTCTTTAAAAGCAACACGCGAAAATCACGCTTAACGCCTTCGCGATCTTTCTTCTCTACGTAACCACGCTTTTGAACGGTACTTATGGTTGGTGCATACGTTGAAGGTCTTCCAATACCAAGCTCTTCTAATTTTTTTACCAATGCTGCTTCAGTGTATCGTGCCGATGCGCGGGTAAATCTTTCTGTAGCCGACATTTCTACAAACTTCAATTGTTCTCCTGCTTTTAATGGCGGCAACATTCCTTCGGTGCTTTCAACTTTTGCTTCATCAGAATCATCATCTGTTGATTCCATGTAAACTTTTAAAAATCCGTCGAACAATAAAACTTCGCCGCTGGCTGTAAGCTCTTCATCTTTAATTGTTGAGATGCCGATTTTCGCTGTTGTCTTTTCTAATTGTGCATCACTCATTTGCGATGCAATGGTGCGTTTCCAAATCAAACTATATAATCGCTGCTCATCATATTCGCCGTCAATTTCTTTGTTCTCTATGTAAGAAGGGCGAATGGCTTCGTGCGCTTCCTGCGCATTGGCAGTTTTGGTTGCATACTTACGCTGCTGAGCATATTTTTTCCCATAGCTTTTTTCAATCTCTGTGTGAATTGCTGCCAGAGCAGTTTCAGAAAGATTGGTTGAGTCGGTACGCATGTAAGTAATTTTTCCGCTCTCATATAATCTTTGTGCAATCAGCATGGTGCGCGCAACAGAGAAACTTAGTTTACGACTTGCTTCTTGTTGCAGTGTTGAGGTAGTGAATGGTGCCGAAGGAGATTTTTTAGCCGGCTTCACCTGCACATCTTTCACTTTGTAATCGGCACCAATGCATTTTTTTAAAAAACTTAAGGCATCTTTTTCTTCACTCTTATTTTTAGAAAGCTCCGCTTTAAAAACTACTTCATTCCCAAACTTATCTTTTGCTTTAAACTGCGCAACAATTTTAAATGAAGATGTTGAATTGAACTGATTGATCTCTCTTTCACGATCAACAATTAATCTAACAGCTACTGATTGCACTCTTCCTGCAGAGAGTGATCCTTTGATTTTTCTCCAGAGGATCGGGCTCAGTTCAAACCCTACAAGGCGGTCAAGAATTCTTCGCGCCTGTTGAGCATCCACAAGATTGATATCTATTGTTCGCGGGTTTGCTACTGCATCTAAAATTGCCTTCTTGGTAATTTCATGAAAAACAATTCGCTTGGCTTTCTTTACATCTAATCCAAGTGCCTCACACAAATGCCAGCTGATAGCTTCTCCTTCACGATCCTCGTCAGTAGCTAACCAAACTTCATCGGCCTGCTTAGCTAATTTTTTTAATTCACTCACTACTTGTTTTTTCTCGGCGCTTATTTCGTAAGTGGGTTTGTAATTATTCTTTACATCAATGGCAGCATCAGATTTTGGAAGATCGCGAATGTGACCGAAAGAAGATTTTACAATAAACTTATTATCCAAAAATTTCTCAAGTGTCTTTGCTTCGCAGGACTCTCAACAATCATCAGACTTTTACCTAACTCCTTCGGTTTTTTAGTTGCCATGAATTTTTTTGAACTGAACTATATTAAATACAAGTGTGCAAAGAAATAAGAATGGGCGAGAATAATCAAAATTTTTATTGGAGGGGAAAAGAAATGCATTCGGCTGTCACAAATAATTCTTTCATTGGGTTTGTAATTTTTTATTCTGTTCTTCAACAGCAATTACTTCTTCTTTAAAAATAATTCCCAAAGCTTCCAACTCTTTTAACACCGGTTCATACACTTGCGACATCACCGGAATGTGAACACCTGTGAGAAACATTTCTGACTGCAATAATAGTTTTACCATTAATGCCAAAGGCAATCCTACGGTTTTAGCCATGGCTGTATTAATTGCATCATCACCTTTTAAAACCAGTGTGCTGATTCTTCTCTTTAGCTTTTCATCTTGCAAAAATTCAAACTCATGCCTCATTACCACCAAATCATTATCGTGCGGTTGCATCACCCATTTTTTTTCAATCAGTTGCTGAAGAATTTGTGCAGGTGTTCCGTGCACCAATAAAATTTTTTCATCACTGAATAATCCCAGCCATTCCAATCTCGAAATCATTTCACTCTTTTTTCCGCAATCAAAATATTTTGCTGTGCGCTCACGAATTGATTTATCAAAATGCTTTTTCTTTTCGGGCAAATAAGATGAAAGCCATTGCGCATAAGTAAGTGACGATGCATTCTCAATTACATAAGAATCTTCAGTTAAACCCAATTGAACCAATGCATTCCATGCTTCGCAATAACCTTCTTTTCTGAGTGTTGATCGCAGAATTGTTTTCACGCCTACTAATCCATACTTCGAAATATATTGCAATGAATCGCGATTGGGATACGATTCAAATTTTCCAAACCCTTCAACTATAAATTTTTCTGTGGTAGTGAAGATGCGGTGGTACGGAACAAATTTTTTATTTCCGTTTTGTA
>JAJAYG010000174.1 GCA_026786335.1 Chitinophagales bacterium
GCGAATGACCATACTGGGAACTGCAGGCGCAACACAAGGTTTTGTTGGCATAGGAACAAATGCCCCCCAAAGCCCACTGCATTTGCACGGCACATTACAACTGACCAGTGCAGCAACAAATGCGGGTGCTGGCGATGGATTGTTACTTAGAAATAGTGTTACAGGTGGCCCGGTTGATTTTGTACAACAGGAGACTAATGCATTTAGGTTTTTTACTCCCGGTTCAAGTGGTGTACAGAAAATGATTATCACGAGCGCAGGCGAAGTAGGCATTGGTACTATGAGCAACCCCGGTAACAGATGTGAAATTGAATCAGGTAATTCAATTCAGTTGCGGCTAACTTACACAGGTGCATCGAGTTACTTTACCACATTGGGTGCAAACACGAATGGAGATTTTCAAATTTTTGCTAACAAAGGGGCAGATGAAAGAGGTGTTGTAATTGGAACTAACAATTCAAGCCCGGCGGCAAGCGGAAAACTTCATGTAGTTGGTAGTCCATTTACAAATGGAATTTATGTAAGCAACACGGTAACCAGCAGCACAGGAATCTTGGTAGAAAATACCGGAACTACTTCACAGGGAATTAAAAGTACTGGGGTAAGCCAGGGTGTATGGGGAATCGCAACAGGCAATCCACAAAGTGTAGTCTTTTCCTCAAATGGAGTTAAAGGCGAAGTATCAAACTCTAACACTGGCACTGCATATAATACAGGCAATGTAGCTGTGCTTGGTTCGGTAACCGGTTCGGGTGCAAGCGCTTTTAATGCTGGTGTTGAAGGCAATTCTACCGTAAATCTGTCAACGGTTTCTAACTATGGAACTTATGGTCTTGCAACAAATGGTGCAACTACTGTTGGTGCTTACGGAAAAGCTACAGGTGGCACTGCAAACTATGGCTTGTATGCTGAAGTTGCAGGAACTTCATCTGCAGGCACAGTTCTAAATTATGCCGGCTACTTTGTTGGCGATGCAAAAGTCACCGGCGATCTTTTTGTAGTGGGTACGCCTTATAATATAGGTGGTACTGGTTCATGGAATACATCTGATGCAATACTCAAACAAAACATTGAAGCTATAGAAGGCACAAAGGCAATTGATTGGATCAATCAACTGAAACCATCAAGCTATTATTTTGATACGCTCCAATTTCCAGAGTTTCGGTTTCCGAAAGAGCAGCAATTCGGATTTATAGCTCAAGACATAGAACCAATATTTCCTAACATGGTTCGTAAACTTGCCATTTCAGATTCTCTTACTGTTGAGGTAGTCAACTATCAGGAGTTCATCGCAATTTTGGCTGCAGGATTAAAACAAGAATTGTCTGACAAAGTTGCTCTTCAAGCTCAGGTCAACGATTTACAAATCCAACTTGATGCTTTACAAGAACTGGTGAATAACTGCTGTGGCTATGGAATGCGCCTTCAAGATCAAGGCAGCAATCCATCACAGTCAATTAAAATTGTTTCTGAATCAACTGCACTGCTTGGCGATTGCAAACAAAACCCTACCGATGGCAGTACAATTATTACTATTAAAGTGCCAGAGAAAATTAGTGAAGCACTCATCATCTTTACCGATCAGTTAGGTAAAGAAGTTTTTAGAGAAGTAATTACCAATCGCGGTTACAGTGATTTGAATATTGAAACTTCGCAATTGGAGAATGGGATTTACCATTACTCTTTGGTTGCTGATCGTAAAGTGATTGACACTAAACAGTTAGTAAAGCAGCATTGATTTTTCTGTTATTGCGCTGAATAAGTTTCATTAAAAAAAATGAGTGACTCTAATTGAGTAACTCATTTTTTTTAACGCTTTTTGTTAATTTCAATCCACCTTATCATTCCCGTGCAAAAAAGAATTGTTCTTTTTTAACTCCAAAGGTTTATTGGGATCATCGGAATTTTCGAGGTAGTAAGAAGAGAGATTTGACTCTGATGAATGCGGCACATCTTTAATCTGTGTATTGCGGCGCAGGTAGGCCGGTTGATTTTCGAGTTCAGAAATTACGCCGGGGTTATCGAGTTTCATGCTCAGGTTGCGCAGTTTGCTTACTCTGTCTTTTGCTGCATTGTTAGATAGTTCGGCATTGATATTAATGGGTTGGTTTTTCATATCAATAATTTCCTTTGCCGTTTTTTCAATCAGCACAAATTCATTCTCTGCAGCTTTTACTGCTTCTTCTTCCAGTTCCTGCATTACAATCTCATCATCCTTTAATTCAATTTTTAAAGTTGGTGTTTCAAAAACATTTTCGTTATCAGTTAAGTCAAACTCAAAATTAATTTGCGGGTTCGCGATATTTTTTTCTTCTGCCTGCTGTGCTTTTGCTTGTTGCTTAGGTTTTCTTGCAACATTTTCTTTTGCTTCAGGTTTACTCTTTGCTTCTTCATTCAAATTAAAAGTAACACGGCTGCTTTTTGCAAGGTCTTTTCTCTGGTGCAATGAAGATTCGAAACCTGTTGCAATCACTGTAACCAACAACTTATCACCAATTGAATCATTGTGGCAATTTCCCCAGATGATATTGGTTTCGTAACCAGCTTCGCGCTGTATGTATTCTGTTATCTCACTCACTTCATCGAGCGTAACTTCTACAGTACCCGAAGTAATGTTTAGTAAAATATTTTTCGATCCTTTAATATCATTGTCATTCAGCAATGGAGAATTGATGGCTGCTTCAACTGCTCTTAGTGCGCGGTTCTCTCCTTCAAAAGCAGCCATCCCCATTATTGCCACGCCGCTGTTGCGCATTACAGTATTCACATCTTCAAAGTCAACATTCACATAGCCGGGTACTGTGATTATTTCAGCCATGCTCTTTGCTGCATTCGCAAGAATATTATCTGCCTGTGCAAATGCTGCGCTGAGTGTGAGGTTGCCATGCATCTCACGTAACTTATCATTCGAAACAATGATGAGTGTGTCCACATGATTTTTCATTTCAGCAATTCCTTCAACCGCTTGCTGAAATCTTCTTGGCCCTTCAGCAGAGAATGGCGAGGTAACCAAACCCACAGTGAGAATTCCCATTTCACGCGCTTGCTTTGCAATCACGGGTGCTGCGCCGGTTCCTGTTCCTTTGCCCATGCCGGCAGTAATGAATAACATTTTTGTATTGCGTTCTAAAAATGCTTTTACATCATCAATGGATTCTATTGCAGAGCGGCGGCCAACTTCGGGGTTCATTCCGGCACCTCTTCCTTCAGTGAGATTTAATCCTAACTGAATTTTATTTGGAATAGGGCTCATCTCCAAAGCTTGGCGATCAGTGTTTGCAACAATAAAGTTTACACCCACTATTCCCTGACGAAACATGTGGTTGACTGCATTGCCGCCGCCGCCGCCAACGCCAATTACTTTTATGATGGAGGCCTGTTCTCCTTTCGGCAAATCAAATTGAATGCTCATATAAATTAAGTTTTAAGTTTTGAGTTTTGAGTTCAGGTTTTCTGAACATTAAATTTTAAATCAGAATTTCATTTTAAATCATCATCAATGCCTGCGGCAAAAAAATCTTTCATGCCGGTTAATAATTTTCCAACCAAACCAATTCTTTCGCGCTGTGTTTCTGTTTGTTGAATTTCCATTTCCGGAATTTTAATTCCCTCCTGCTCTTTTATCAATCGTTCCTTCCGCAATTCATGATCTTCAAAACCATTTAACACCAAGCCAACGCCGGTAGAAAACATGGGGTGTTTTACTTTTTCAATTTTTGAAGAAGCAAGGTGTTCAATCGGTAATCCGATTCTTGCAGGCAAGCCTGTGATGTATTCTGTAAGTTGAACAAGGTTTGCAAGATGTGCGCCGCCACCGGTTACTACCACACCACCTATCAATTTATTTTTGAAACCACTCATGGTGATTTCACCATCCACCAATTCAAGAATTTCTTCCATGCGTGCGTTGATGATGTTCGCCAAATTGCGAACAGAAATTTCTTTTGGTTCACCACCACGTAAACCGGGAATTGAAACGATTTGATTTTCCATTGAAGGATCTGAGATCGCACTGCCGAATCTGCACTTAAGAATTTCTGCCTGATTCTTCATCACCATGCAACCATCTTTAATGTCTTCAGTGATCACATTTCCACCGAAAGGAATCACGTAGGTGTGGCGAATAATTCCATCCTGAAAAATTGCAATGTCAGTGGTGCCACCGCCAATGTCAACCAATGCAACGCCCGCATCTTTTTCCTCGAGACTCAAAACTGCAGAAGCTGATGCAAGCGGTTCCAGAATCATATCTTCCATTACCAGCCCTGCTTTCTCAACACACTTCTTAATATTTTGTGCGGCAGAAATCTGTCCGGTGATGATGTGAAAGTTTGCTTCGAGCCGAACACCGCACATTCCTACAGGTTCTTTAATACCGGGTTCGCTGTCAATTAAAAATTCCTGCGGCAAAACATGGATGATTCTGTCACCGGGATTTACCACGAGCTTTCGCATATCATCAGTTAATTTTCTGATGTCTTCCTTGCTAATTTCCGTTTCAACATTATCGCGAACAAGAATGCCGCGGTGTTGCAAACTTTTAATATGTTGCCCGGCAATTCCTACATAAACACTTTTGATATCTACGCCCGAATTGTCTTCAGCTTCTTTAACTGCTTTCTTAATTGCATCAACGGTTTTATCAATATTTGCAACAACACCCCGAGAAACACCAAATGATTCAGAAGTTCCGATTCCTTCAATTTGAATTTTTCCAAATTCATTTCTCTTAGCTACAATTGCACAAATTTTTGTTGTGCCTATGTCAAGACCAACAATGTATTCCGATGTTTCCATAATCAATTAATATTTAGTTACTGTTTAAGTTTATCGTTGATGAATTAATTGTTGCTTCCACTCCTCTTCTAACACAATAGATTTTGTTATCATATTTTAAATTGATCATCGAATACTGATTCAGGTTTACATGACCAATTGTTTCGCGGTAAAAAATTTTGAGCCGATCAAATTTTTCATTCAGGTTTTCTGTATCACCGATTAAGATTGAATGATTACCGATCATGGGGATTATTTCAATTTCATTTTGCTTGTTAATGATGATCTGCTCTGTTAATGATGAAAGAAATGAATCACGCTGAATGAAATCTGCAAGAACAAAAAGATTTTTCTCTGTTATTGAATCTGCAATCGACTGATGATCGGCATTGGTAAAAATAAATCCTGTTGCTACCTGAACCCTTGCTGTAAAGTTAGAGGAGAGCGGCATGCGCTTTCCATGATTGTCGAGATAATAACTCACAGATTGGTTGTTGATAATCCTCAATACAGGCGTGCGTTGTTGAATGTTGATTGTAATTTTTTCATTTGCATCAGTATAAATTTCTGCATGCTCCACATATGGATTGTTCTCCAGCACCTGTTCTAACTGTCGGTAATTAATTGCAGCTGCAGGCTTTGCACTTTTAAAATTCACTCTGTTATCACGCAGTATTTGCAACACATCATTTTTACTGATGAAAAAATTTCCATTGCTCTCATCAATATTTATTTCAATCCCGCGGAATGATATTGCTTTTTGTTTTTGAATGGAAGCGCCGAGTAAAACGATAACACCGCTACCGC
>JAJAYG010000175.1 GCA_026786335.1 Chitinophagales bacterium
CCTGTATTCTTCGGCAAGTTTTTAATGATTGCTTCCAGCATTTCTTTCGGTGACTTCGGCATTGCAAATTCTTTGGGACGATGAAAGTATAAACTTCATTCGCATTTATCATCACCTACAGTAAAAAATATTTAATGTTTATTTATGCGGGATTCTTTCTCTGCAGAAATAAACGCTCATTCTCTAATAAGTTTCTTAATAATTTTTGCTGAAGGAAACTAAGTGATATAAAAATTAAACCCCGAAAATCCAACATCTCATTATGGTATTTCGGGGTGGAAATATTGTATTCTTCTATGCATGTTAAAAAAGGCATCTGCAGAAAATGCAGATGGTCGTTTATAAAAATGGGCTATGCTGTTAGCATCTTCTCGATTTCATTCGCAACCTTCTCAGCATTCGGCAACATCTCTTTTTCCAATGCCATATTTAGCGGCACCGCAGGAATTGGCAGTGCACCCATAAATTTTACAGGCGCATCGAGGTACCTGAAACATTCGGATGAAATTCTGCCGCTTAGTGATTGCGCAAATGAGTTGGTGATGGTTTCTTCAGTAAGCACCAAACATTTACCATGCAACTTTACTCTTTCATAAATCAATTCCTCATCGAGCGGATACAAAGTTCGCAGGTCAACAATTTCAACAGCACCGGGAAATTTCTTCGCTGCATTCTTCGCCCAATAAACTCCCATGCCGTAAGTGATGATCACCATTGAATTTCCTTCATCCAGATTTTCCTGTGCTGCATGCTCAACAATATTTCCTTTCCCAAGCGGAATAATATAATCTTCATCGGGCTCAATCATTCTTGCATCTTCGGTTCCCGGAACTTTACTCCAATACAAACCTTTGTGTTCATACATCACCACAGGATTAGGATCGTAGTAAGCGGCTTTGAGCAAACCTTTTAAGTCGGCGGCATTGGAAGGATAACAAACTTTTATTCCGCGCTGTGCAAGAATGGTTGACTCGTGGCAACCACTGTGATATGGACCGCCGCCGCCATAAGCACCGATTGGAATTCTTATTACACAACTCACAGGAAATTTTCCCATCGTCAAGTAACACGATTTTGAAATCTCTGTGATCAATTGATTCATTGCCGGAAATTGATAATCGGCAAACTGAATTTCTACCATTGGCTTTACACCTACTGCAGAGAGTCCTGCACATGAACCTACGATGTATGCTTCTTGTATTGCAGTATTGAACACGCGATCATCACCAAATTTTTCGGCGAGTGTTGCTGCTTCGCGAAACACGCCGCCCAATCTTCTTCCAACATCTTGCCCGAAAAAAATTGCTTCATCATGCTTGCGCAAAATTTCTTCTACCGCATGCAATGCTGCATCTACCATCACCACTTTTTCCTGACTGATTGCCGAAATATTTTCACGCACCGGTGCACGGTTTCCTTTTTCTTCGGTAACAGGTGTGGGCGCAAATTCATGATCCATCACACTGCTCAATTCGGGATCGGGTGAATCAACTGTGCGCTTAAAATCTGCAGCAACTTTTTCTTTTGCCTGCTCATCAATGGCATCTAAAATTTCTTCAACGATTCCAACATTGCTGATGAGAAAATTTTTCAGCTTTGGTAAAGGATCATCAACTGCATGCTTCGCAAGATCTTCGTCGGTGCGGTACATTTCTTTTCTTACGCCCGATGTGTGGTGATTGAGTAGCGGAACTTTTGCATGAACCAGAATAGGTTTCCTTTCCTTCCTCACAAATTCAATTGCTTCCTGCATGCATTGAAATGAAGCAGCGAAATCACTTCCGTTCACACGCACTTTTTTCATTCCCTTAAAACCTTCGGCATATTCATAAGCATCCATCGTGCGCATCTCCTCTGATGAAACTGAAATGCTCCAGCCATTATCCTGCACCAAATAAATAATCGGTAATTGTTTAAGCACTGCCACTTGCCATGCCTCAGCCACTTCGCCTTCAGTCACGCTGCCATCGCCCATAGAGCAAACAACAACGGGCGGTTCGGGCGTATTCAATAATTTTTTCTTTTCTAAGTACTGAACTCCCTGCGCTGCGCCGGTTGAAGGAATCGCCTGCATACCGGTTGCGCTCGAATGGTGAATGATGGTTGGTTTTATTCCATCACTTCTAAAAGAAGGATGCGAATAATATTCTCTTCCTCCCGAAAATGGATCATCGCGCTTACCAATTAATTGCAACATCAATTGATAAGGTTCGAAACCTAGGCCGAGCAAAATACTTTCGTCGCGGTAATACACTGCGAGATAATCCTGCGGCATCAATTGCAAACCCAATGCAAGTTGTATGGCTTCGTGTCCGCGTGAAGTGCTGTGTACATACTTACAAATAGCGCGGTTGTCATCATAAGTTTGCGCCATGTGTTTTACGCAACACATGAGTTCGTAAGCGCGCAGATAAAGTTGTGTGTTCATTGATTGGCGCGCAAAAATAGCATCCCTGCAAGAGTAACCAAGAAGCAAATGTTTGTTAGTTGGTTTTATTTCATAGGGCGAGTGTAATGCTAAGGAACGAAGCATCTGTTTATTTCAGTAGATGATGCCTTCGTCAGCATAACAGAGACGATCAATCATTAACTCCACCGGAGTAAAAAAAACTCCGGCGGAGTTTCGGTATGAAATAAACTTTTGAAAAGATTGATTGGATTGCTGAGTTTCGATTCTTTTTCCAAAACGAATCTGTCATGCTGACGAAGGAAGCATCTGTTTTTTTAAGATACCTTCTTACTTACAATGATATCATCTAAAAAATGTTCGCGACAAGCTGCCAATAACATGTTTTTACCCTTGACCCCTTCCCGAAGGGATCAGGGGTAAAAATCAAGTTGTGTCATATGCAACAGTTATCGTGCGAGCGCAATGGTTCTCTTGAACTGATCCCTAGTACTCGGGACGAGGTCAGTTCGAGCTTGTCGAGAACCATTATGTGTAATTAAAATTATTTTCATTTATTTTTTTCTACTTTACTGAAATGAAAAAAGAGAAAAACAGTTTCAATTATTACAAAGTGTTTAAACCATTCGGAATGCTTTCGCAGTTTACGGTGGAAGGGAATCATCAATCACTTGCATCTTTGAAAAAATTTCCTGAAGATGTTTATCCGGTTGGAAGATTAGATCACGACACCGAAGGATTGTTGTTGCTCACCAATAACACGAGTGTAAATCATTTGTTACTTGATCCAAAGTTTGAGCGAAAGAAAACTTATTGGGTGCAGATTGAAGGCGAGATGAATGAAGATGCGATGCAGCAATTGCAAAAAGGGGTTGTGATTAATTTAAAAGGAACAATGCACCAAACAAAACCTACGCAGGTAAAAAATATTTCGTCACCAAAAATTCCGGAGAGAAATCCATCAGTAAATTATTTGAAGCATCCTGTAAACTCATGGATTGAACTCACCATCACGGAAGGAAAAAACAGACAGGTGAGAAAGATGACAGCGAAAGTGGGGCATCCAACTTTGCGATTGATTCGCTGTGCAATCGAAGCTATTTCTATTGAGGGAATGAAAAGCGGTGAGGTGGTGGAAATGAATGAAGAAGATTTTTTTACGCTGCTGCAATTGAGAAAAGAATCATTGAAGAAGTAGCTACTAATGCTTAATTTTCCGAAAGCAAGTTGATTGAACACCAAATTTTAATTTCAAAAACAGAGTTATGAAAAAAAATACTCACTGCTGATTACAATACTTTTTATTTCGCAAATAAGTTTTGCGCAATTAACTTGGAAAGTATTAAGTGCGCCACGAACTTCGAATGAGTTCATTGCCTCTTCATTCATCAATGACAATGAAGGATGGATAATTGATAATACATCCATACTCTGGCACACAACGGATGGATGCACCACGCTCGATACACTTTCCACAGGAAAATATTTTTTGAAATTGGATTTTGTGAATGCTTCAATTGGCTATGCTATAGATGCAAGCGATGTGTACAAAACAGTAGATGGTGGATTAAGCTGGACTGCTTTTTCAATTCCTGTAAGCTATTTTCCAGCAATTTATTTTTTGAATAAGGACACTGGATTTGTAAGCGGCAACGAGGTATATTACAAGACATCTGATGGCGGTGCCTCGTGGCAAACGCTCACAATGCCGACAACTACAATTTTTGCCGATTATTTTTTTACAAATGATTCAGTTGGTTTTGCTACCAACATTGACTATTACTACGAACATGAAATTTTAAAGACCACTGATTGCGGAGAAACATGGACAGGAATAAATCAAGAACCTGAATCGCATTTATATTGCATCTGGTTTGCAAATAATGATACCGGTTATGTCGGCGGCTATTATGATTTTGGTCAAACGTACAGTCAAATTTTTCAAACCATTGATGGGGGTGTTACATGGACTGAAGTTTGGGAAGGTTACTTTTCCGATAATCCTTTCATCGATATTCGGTTCAAGAGTAATCATATAGAAGGGTATGCCATTGCAAATGACGGACGAAACGTTGTGGCGACCGATGGCATTGGATATTGGAATACTAACTGGGGTGACATATTCGACACTGATACACTCGGACTTCCGAAAACATCTTATAACTATGGGAATGCACTTGATGGGTTTGATCACATGTATCTATTTGGAAAATATGGAACGGTGCTCAAATGGGGAAAGGATACTGCACAATGGAAAGAAATGTCGGGCAGATTAGTGAGTGATGTAAATGACCTTTCATTTATTTCATCAACCAATGGATGGATGACTACAGGCGGAACAGGAATTCTGCGAACAACTGATGGCGGAAATACATGGCATAAAACAAATGGCCCCCGGTTTTATGTGAGCAATATTGATGCAGTTAATGACAGTTTAGTTTTTGCTTTTGGTAACTACAACTCATATTTTCAACCACCTGTTTATCGCAGCACTGATGCAGGTCAAACATGGAACAGCATTACTGTATTTCCCAGCGCAAAACTGAGTGAATTGCAAATGATTGATGAAAGCCCCGGTTACATAATATCAAATGGTAACGGTAGTCCTGCAACAGTTTACAAAACAACTAATGGTGGATTAACGTGGAATCCACACAGTGTAGGAATAGGTTTCGATTCTGAAGACCGATGGACGATGTTCTTTCTGAATGCAAACGAAGGATGGGTGGTTTACAACGGTGGTTCGTTTGGTTCAGCCAATTTCTTGTATCATTCTACAGATGGTGGTTTTACTTGGAGCAACATTTACCAATACATTGGCTCAAGCTATGACTTTCAGACAGTATTCTTCTTGAACTCTCAGCATGGATACCTCGCTACTAACGGAACCAACTACTATGAAACCACCGATGGCGGAAACACATGGGCATCTAAAAATATTCCCGGCGCAACCAATTATTTGAAAATATTTTTTTCTAATTCGCAAAATGGATGGTGCCTCACAATGTACGACATCTATCAAACCACCGATGGTGGAACAATATGGTCAAGTGCATACCAATCAGAAACTGAATTGTATGACATTGAATATGCTCAAGGATCAATTTTCACTCGTGGCTTCTATGGATTTTTAGTGAGAGGAAGTATTCCTGCTCCTTGTGCTGCATCCTTTACCCTCACCCCCGATTCTGTAATTGAAGGATTATACTACGGCTACAATTTATCGAGCGGCTACGATCTCACTTACACCTGGGATTGGGGCCATAGCACAACTACAGTTGGCCAATTTCCAACACACACTTACGCCGACTCGGGATGGTATAACATCTGCCTTTCTATTTATGATAACTACAATGGCTGCACCGATACTTTCTGTTTGAATTTTTATATTCTTAAACTCGATGGTGAAATGGGTATACACCAAATCATTATTGTGCCGGGTGCAGTTCCAACACCACCTGTTGCAAGTGATCAATCATTGGAAGTAAATATTTCTCCCAATCCATTTTCAACTTCAACAACTATTCAATTCAATTTAAATGAAGCATCGAATGTCTCCATCAAATTATTTTCAATGGAAGGAAAAGAAGTGAAGACGATCTGCAATGAAAATTTTACAGAAGGAGATCATCAAAGTGAATTAGACCGAAAAGAAATTGCCGCTGGAATTTATTTTCTGCAATTTAAAATGAATGATCAAGTGGTAATGAAGAAAATGGTGATTCAATAATTTTTTTAACACAGAGATCACAGAGTTATTTCACAGAGTTTGATCTGCGAAATCTGTGATTTTTTTTTCTCTGTGCACTCTTTAGTTTAAACTTTCCTCTCCAAAAAACAAAAACCCGCTTCGGATCCGGAGCGGGCTTTCTTATGATATAAAATGAATTATTTACTAATCTTCTCCCAACGTGCCTTTAAGTCATCAAAGGCAGTGTTAAGCTTGTTGAGTTCTTCTTTCATATTTCGTTTGAATTCTTCTTGCTTGTCATTAGGGATAGCATCAGCATCTTTTATTCTGGAAGCAAATTCCTTCGACCTCATTTCGAAACGATCGAGGGCATCTTTAAATTCAGGCGCACTGATTTGTTTATCCTTCGCTTCTTGCTGAATGCGATCAACCTGGGCTGTTACATTTTTATATTTACCTCTGATATCCTGCTTGAATTCTTCCCAACTCATTTTCATATTATTATCGTTAGGCATTTTATTATCATTGGGCATTCCAGCTTTTGGGTTCGCCGCAGAAATATTTTCCCATCGGCTACGAATCTTTTCATACTCACCGCTCAGCTTATTAAGTTCCGATTTCATTTTTTTCCTAAAACGTGCTTGTTTATCTGCAGGAACAGATTCAGAATTTTTCATTCGCTCGCCGAATTTTTTTACATTGGTTTCGAACTTCGCAAGTGATTTTTTAAAATCGGTATTGTTCAAATTCCTTTCTGCGAATTGCTTTTGCATGTGATCTACTTGATTTAACACATGCTGGTATTTAACCCGTAATTCCTTCTTATAATCGTCCCAAGACATATTATCGTTGGGGGCTTCCATTTTTGCTTTGTCCATTTTACCCTCTTGTGCAAATGCGGAAGGTGAATTTAAGAATCCCCCAAATAGCAAAATTGAGAGTGTTACGAGCATTTCAAGTTTTAATAGTTTCATTGTTTGTTAAGTTTGTTTGGTTTAAAAATGTTATGATTAATATATTCCAGCACATTACAGAAATCAATCCAAGATTTTTTCAATTTGCTTTTAACGCGCTTTAATCTGCAAATGCTGCCGAAAACAGAAGTAATTTTTATTTGGGATGGAATGCGAAGTAAAAGAACTCAGCAATTTATTGTTCTGAGGAATTTCCTCCACAGCATTACAGATTGGAGTCAATAATTTTCTGCCTGCTATCCTATTGGTTTATAATATCACACAGGTTAGGGTGGTGCTGTGGAAAAAACATTATCTGCTCATAAGATTTCCCGTTAGCTCAATTCTATCTTTCAAGAATGACATTGAGGATTGAAATTAATTTTTCTTTTATTGAAAAGCATGATTGAAATAAAAGAAGATTTTTTTCTCAGTTGTAGTGGGGGCATTCAATATTTTAGAAAAAAAATCAGGTTGAATAATTATTGCAAAGTCAGTAAAGCTTCAAAACAAAATTTTCATTTC
>JAJAYG010000176.1 GCA_026786335.1 Chitinophagales bacterium
ATCTATCACTTCGCCTTACCTCACCGATTTAACTTTTACAACCGCTAACGTTGCCGTGTTTGCCGAAAATGCTTTTCATTTCTCAAAAAACTTTTCGCTCACACCCGGCTTGCGGCTCGATGTATTGAAAACAGTTTCTTCGGGCATTGTAAATTATCTTCCCGAAGATCTTAATTATGATCGCGTAAATAAAATTCTGCTCGTGGGTTGTGGCGCGCAGTATAATTTAACTGACCATGTAAATATGTATGCAAATGTTTCGCAAGCATACAAACCTGTTTTGTATTCCGATCTAGTTCCATCCTCAACACTTGATGTTGTTGATGCTGCAATAAAAGATTCACATGGTTACCAGGCCGATCTTGGAATTCGCGGTAACATCAAAGAAATCCTTAGATTTGATGGCGGATTTTATTATCTCTACTACGCCGATCGTGTTGGCACTATTACCTTAAAGGATGCAACAGGAGCAGATTATAATTACAGAACCAACACTGGAAACACGGAAGCAAAAGGGCTTGAAGTATTTCTTGAATTTCACCCGTTGAATTGGATGGGCATTCAAACCATTGGCGACATCAGTTTATTCACTTCCACTTCCACTGATGATGCAATTTATTTGAAAGGAAATATTGTGAAGACCGGAGAAAATATTGACATCAAAGGAAACAAATTAGAGAATGCACCCGAAGTAATTTCTCGCAATGGAATTACCTGGAGTTATTCAAAATTTTCTTTAACCCTGCAGTACAGTTATACCAGTCAAACTTTTAGTGATGCCTCCAATGCAGTTTCATCGGCAAACGGAATTACGGGTACTGTACCCGCATACGGCATCTTTGATTTGAATGGTGTTGTTGATCTTGGAAAATTTAATCTCAAAGGCGGTATTAATAATTTGGGAAATGAAAAATATTTCACCCGTCGCATTAACACTTACCCCGGTCCCGGAATTTTACCCGGCGATGGAAGAACTTTCTACATAAGTTTTGGGGCAAGAATTTGATTAAGTATTAATTAATTTTCTTGTGTTATGAAATAATTAAATCTTAAGCCTGCGGGTAATACACATCACCTACTATTATCTTTGAATCTTCTTCAACAAAAATCATTATGGCTTCAGCAAAAAAAAATCTTTCTAAATATAAATTTGAAAACGCTCCTGATCTTAAAGAAGCGAGAGTAGGCATTATTGTTTCGGAATGGAACCACGAAATAACAGAAGCCATGTTTGATGGCTGCGATAAAACTTTAAAGCAATTAGGTGCAAAGAAAAAAAACCTGCACCGCATCAATGTTCCCGGTAGTTTTGAATTACCGGCAGCAGCAAAGATGTTGGTTGAATCAAAAAAGTTAGATGCAATCATTTGCCTCGGCTGCATTATCAAAGGCGAAACACGGCACGATGAATTTATTTCGCAAGCCGTTGCAAACGGAATGATGGAATTAAATCTTCGCTACAATATGCCATTTGTATTCGGTGTGCTCACCACTGAAAATATGGAACAGGCACAAGATCGTGCCGGCGGTAAATTGGGTAACAAAGGAATTGAAGCCGCAGTATCTGCAGTGAAAATGATGATGGTAAAAAATTCGTTGAAGAAATAATTTTCAATTTCCTTATTTTAATTGATAGCATTTTATAACTCCACCGTAGTAAAAAAAACTCAGGCGGAGTTATGGAATTGTTTAATAACTAAATTGCCCTCGAAAGATTGAGCAACCACTTAACCATTTGACAATTACCAACATGAAACTCTACTCACTTGACACAGGATATTTTAAACTCGATGGCGGTGCCATGTTTGGTGTGGTTCCAAAATCAATTTGGAATTCTTTAAACCCTGCCGATGAAAAGAATCTTTGCACATGGGCAATGCGCTGCCTGTTAGTTGAAGAAGGAAACAGGTTGATCTTAATCGATTGCGGATTGGGAAATAAACAGAGTGAAAAGTTCTTTAGCTACTACGAACCACATGGTGAAGAAACACTGATAAGCTCATTATTCAGTCACGGATTTACACCCGATGATGTTACCGATGTTTTTCTTACCCATCTTCATTTTGATCATTGCGGCGGAGCTGTTGTAAGAGATGAAGAAAAATTAATTCCTGCATTTCCAAATGCAACTTATTACTGCAATCAAAAACACTGGCAGTGGGCAATTAATCCTAACTCGCGTGAGAAAGCTTCATTCCTAAAAGAAAATATTTTACCACTGCAACAAAGCGGGCAGTTAAAAATGCTGATGAAGGATGAAGAAATAATTCCTGGTTTTAATTTCATCATGGTGAATGGCCATACAGAATCAATGATGCTTCCAGTGATCAGGTTCAAAGAACACACTGTGGTTTACATGGCAGATTTAATTCCGTCTGCCGGCCATATCCCATTGCCTTATGTAATGGCCTACGATGTTCGCCCTCTTATAACTTTGCAGGAAAAAGAAGTATTCTTAAAGATTGCAGCAGATAATAATTACATCTTGTTTTTTGAACATGATAAAAACATTGAGGCATGTTCCTTAATGAGTACCGAAAGAGGAGTGCGAATGCACAGCGAAATAAAAATCGGCGATCTTTAGTTTGATTGAAATAAAATTCCTTCTCACTTCAATTATTTTATTCTTATGCCAAACACAAATTTTGCTTTGCTTGCATTGTAGTTGAGCTGATTTTTATTCCCCAAGTTTACAAAATTTTGATCAATAGAATAAGATAGCACAGCATAAAATTTCTTTCCCCCATAACCAACTGCATTCAGCGATTCAAGCTTTGGAGAAACTGTAACCGGATGACCGATATGGTAATAGTTTTCGCTCTTTGCATCGCCGATATTAAATGCAATGCCCGGAACAAGAGAAACTGATATGTAAAAAGATTTCGGCAATACCAGCGTATATGCATAACCTGCAAGCAACCCTGAACTCAAAAGGTTAGCTTCAGAAATTTGCCCGTAGGAACTAAAAGATGAATGAAGATCTGTTGGAATTAGGTTATCGTTAGACCTTAAATCGTAGTAAGTAAAAAATACTCCTACAACAGGCGCGCCCGCACTTTGCTTTTGAATCTGTGCGCCAAGGAATGCAGCATTGAATGAAAATTTCCGGTAGCCGAAATTGTAGAGGTAATTAATTCCAAGGTTAAAAGTTCTTATGTCGCTTCTGAATGAGTTTGCAGGTGTATCAACCAATGGAATTTGAGTGGAAGAAAAGAAACCACCATGCAATTGAAAGTTGAAACCTAATACATGCTGATTGGTAACCAGAGTTGAAAGGAAGTCAAAACTCTTTGTTTGGTTTAGGGTATCTTTTTTTGTATGGCTGATGTTGACACCAAGATCAAGAGCAAAATTTCCGTATGAAACTCCGAGCCCCAATGATGCTTTTGCATTTGGAACAAATGAAACTTTGAGGTTTGAATTCAAATCACTTAAACTGAAAGTTTGGCTTTTTGAAACTCCAAAAATTCTGGCGCTCCAACTTGAAGGTCTTCTTTCAATGTAGCTGCTGTCAATATCAGTTTTTATAAGCGTAAACTTTACCTGGCAAAATGATTTATTTGATTGTAGAAAAAACAACAACACAAAAGCCGCAGTAGTTACAAATAAATATTTCATCTTCGTTTTTGTTTTTTTACTTTCAATTAAAACGAAAGCCCACCAACCATTTGAATGTGCCCGAATGATTATTGAAAGTTTCTTTTGAATTCTTGTTATTTAATGCAAGCCAGGTGCGATCACTAAAAAATGCGATGTAGGTATAAAATCTTTTTCCTGCATTGTGCCCGATTGCTTCGCGTGAAATTAATTTGTAAGAAACCGTAAACGGATTACCAATGTTGTAATACACATCGCTCTTTACTTCACCCACATTAAATGCAAGGCCAGGCGCGAGTGAAAGCGTGAGGTAAAATTTTCCAGGCAAAACAAAAGTGTAAGCGTAGCCGGCAAGCAAGCCTGTTGAAAGAATATTTGCTTCAGAAATTTGATTCTTAATTGTGATTGAGTCAACAAACTTAGCAGGAACAATTGCATCATTTGCATGCAAATCAAAGTAGCTTAAAAATATTCCGGCAAGCGGACCTCCTGCACTCTTCATTTGTTTTTGCGAACCTGTGAAGGCAGCATTGAAAGAAAATTTTTTGTAATTAAAGTTGTATAGGTAATTAGCAAAAAAACTGATGTTGGTAAGATCATTTTTGTAAAGTGTTTGCTGTTGCATTTCGGTTTTATTGTAACCAGTAGCAAAATATCCGCTGGTTGCCTGAAACCCAAAATCAAATACATGCTGGCCCGCATAAACTGAAGAAAGAAAACTTAAACCTCTTGAGAGTTTCCCCGAATCGGTTTTAGTTGATGTAAGATTAAAACCATAGGAGAGTCCAAAGTTTTTATAAGAGCCGCCGCCCCCGAGCGAGAATGAAGAAGCAGGATAAAAATCAACCACTTCATTGGTGCTTCCTGCATTGTTAGTGAAATTATTTCCCTTGGTTGCCAGATATAAATTCACCTGCCATCTTGCTTTAGTTGTATGAATGAAGGCGGTATCAAAATCAGTTTTCAGAAATGTAAATCTGCTCAGGATTGAAGTGGCCTGGGCAAAACTGTTATCTTTAAAAGAAGAAATAAATAAAAGGAGGAGAATTAATATGCGGGAATAATTATAAAACATATTAAGCTAAGATAGACGGTTGTTATTCAATCATGATTTCATCGCAAAATATCCATGGCTTTTCGCCTGCACTAAAATGCCACGCTGGAATCACCTTCAAATTCTCGGCTCGTATACGAATGTATCGGGCTTCAATTGGTTTTAAAAATTTGGTTTTTAAAATAAGGTTGAACGATGAATCTATTTGATCGAAAAATTTTGAATCAGTTATTACTCCTTGTTTTTTAGAGGAAGAAAAATTTATTCCATCGGCAGCGTAGCTCACATTCATTGATGAAGGAAAAAAAATCCATGATTTTTGATCGCTTAAAAATTCAGCACTCACATTTTTAATTTTTTTCAATTCACCCAAATTAATAATTACATCCATATCATTTCCCCACCACCCTTGCCACGTGCCATCTTTAAAATTTGTTGAACCTGAAACCCCATCAATCAAACCTAAATCTCCGCCGCCATTGTATTGCGTATCGTAAATTGGATGGTAACTTACTTTCCAGTTCTTATCTGATTTCGTAAAAGTTGCTTTCACTAATTTGCTGCTATCGCCATTTTTATTTTTGATGACAGCGAAAACTGATTGCGACTCATCAATAAAAAATTTTGAGTCAGAAAAATCTAATCCCATTGTTTTTGTTTGATGAACAAGAACTGAATCATCATCATGAAGCGTTTGAAATGAAATATGCATTGTATCAATAAATGTTGCATTGCTTGCGAGTATAACCGGGTTCACAATAATCGCATGCTCATTAATTTCTTTAGAAGGAAGAAAATTAATTTTTGGTTGAAATGAATTGTATGAATCGCTGCTCATGTTCAATTCTAAAGTTGCGCCACTCATAATATTTCTGTGCGAAAACAAAATGCTGTCGTAGGCAGTGCCATTCAATTTTACTGCTGTCACATATTTGTTAGCAGCAGAATTATTTTTAGCGATGATGGTAAAAGTGTTTTGGTTTTCTAAATTAATTTTTACCGTATCAAAAATCGGTGACCCAATGGTGTAGTAAGAATAGGCCGGTGTAACCTGATAAAATCCCACCGCACTCATTACATACCACGCACTCATTTGCCCGCAATCTTCATTGCCAATTAAACCATCGGTTGCGTTGGTGTACATGTTCATGATCTCGCGAACTTTTTCCTGCGTTTTATAGGGTGCTCCGCAGTAATTATACAAGTAAGCCATGTGGTGGCTCGGCTCATTGCCCTGCGCATATTGCCCTATAAGTCCGCTTATGTCGGCTTGCTCTCTGCCTTGTGTTATTGATGATACAGAAAAAAGAGAATCGAGTTTTGTTTGAAACTTTTCTTTACCACCCATCATCGAAATTAAACCATCAACATCTTGAGGCACTGCAAACAAATATTGCCACGCATTCGCTTCGGTGTAATTAAAGTTGACTTCAAATGGATCGAAGGGTGAGTACCATCCACCATTTTTTTTCGCACGCATAAAACCGCGCTTCCAGTCAAAAACATTTTTCCAATACTGGCCGCGTGCAATAAATTCTTTGTAAGCAGCAACATCGCCGGTAAGTTTTGCTAACTGCGAAATGCACCAATCATCATAGGAATACTCCAGTGTTTTCGAAACCGATTCGCCTTCATCAAACATACCAATGCAACCATTGTTGCGGTAAGCATTTAATCCCGGTGTGTTTTGCGCTGCACTTGATTTCATTGCAACTAATGCTTTGCTGTAATCGAATTTAATTCCCTTCATTGCTGCATCCGCCATTACCGAAACTGAATGATACCCGATCATGCAATCAGTTTCATTCGATGATAATTCCCATACCGGCAATCTTCCGCCTTGCTCATACTCAAGCAGAATTGTATTGATGAAATCAGTTGTTCTTTGCTGATCAATAATGGTGAGCAGCGGATGCAAAGCGCGGTAAGTATCCCATAGAGAAAATACCGTGTAATAATGATGCCCGGGTTCAAGCTGATGCACTTTATAATCGCGACCCAAATATTTTCCATCTACATCATCAGCAAGAGAAGGATGAATCATACAATGATAAAGCGCTGTGTAAAAAACTTTATTTTGCTCTTCTGTTCCACCACTTGTTTGAATTTTTCCAAGTTCCCAGCTCCATGAAATCTGAGCTTTAGCTTTTGTAGATTCAAAATCCCACGTTGTGCATTCACGCATGTTATTTCGCGCACCTTCCATGCTTGTTTGCGAGATGGCAACTTTTATATAAATAGCTTCACCTTTTGAAGTTTGAAACTGAAAGAATGCTTTAACATTGGTACCTTTTGCTTCACTGATTTTATTTTTTAGTGAATCATTTGTTGCAATGCCAAATGATTCCATTTGCTTAGAGAACTCTGCATAGAAATAAACCACCTGATCTTTTGCCCATGCATTCGAGCGGCGGTAACCTTCAATATGCCGCGAGTCAATAACGTGCACATAAGAGTCAAGCACTTTATCGCGGTGAGTGAGATCAAGAATAATATTTGCTTTTTGTGTGGAAGGAAAAATGTACTTATGAAATCCAACACGCTGTGTAACTGTAAACGCTGCATCAATATCATCATCATCTAAATGCACAGCATAATAACCTGCTGTTGCTTTTTCATTTTTATGGCTGAAGTGCGAAGCATATCCTTTTTTGTAATCACCATTCACAAATGGTTTTAATTCAGGATTGCCAACAGTCGGCATCAACAAAATGTCGCCATAGTCACTGCAACCGGTTCCGCTTAAATGCGTGTGGGAAAATCCATAAATGATGGTATCGCTATAATGGTATCCGCTGCAACCATCCCAACTGCCATCAACTCTGGTATCGGGTGAAAGCTGCACCATGCCAAATGGTTTTGTTGCACCGGGAAAAGTGTGACCATGACCGCCAGTGCCAATGAAAGGGTTAACGTAATCACTTAGATTGTTTTGACTGAATGAATAACTGACAATGAGAAGTTGAAAGAATAAGAGTGAAATCAATTTCATTTCTCAAATGTAGCAAAGAGAGAAATAGATAGGCGGAACACCTAAATTTTTGTTCGCTGAGTCCCGCGCTCGCGCACTAAATCTGCAAGCGGAGACTCGGCGACGGGGAAAAATTTTTCATTAGAGTGAATTTATTGTTTAACAAAAGTTATTGGCTTGTTAAAAGCATAAGCAAGATCAAAAAAGAAATAACAGCCGGGGTTAGAATGGAAATATCAATTGTGGTTACATCTCCGGTAGGTTTTCCTGCCATCACGTAACGACCGGTGATGTCAGTAATCTCCCAGCTCTCTGTACGAGAATTGTTTCTTGTCACGGAGATTAATTTTAATGCAGGGTTTGGAAAGAGCTTGAGGGTATCAATCGGCTGTATTGATTCTACTTCGGAGTAATGTCCGATCCATGAGTGTAAAGAGAACTCTTTTTTTTCTCAGTGAAAATCATCTCTGTATTCTCTGTGGTAAAAAATATCTTCATTTTTTAAATCATTCTTCCTTTGCAAACGAAATAAGATAACACTTCAGTTTTTTATTCTTTGGTTCGAAGATGTTGTTTAAGAGATTTTGGATTTCTTCTGCCGTCCCATATTGCAAGGATCTCAATCGCAGCACTCATCTCTGTAAATAGAATAAAGTAATTCCCAATAATTCTTGCTCTCAAGTTTTTAAACAGTTCTTACAAAAACTTTTGGATGAATTTTAATAGAATCAATTTCATGATTTAAAATTCTGTCGAGTTTGTCACTGTATCTTTTACTCTTGTTTCTATGAAACCAATAATTAAGAATCTCGTCACGATCATCTGATGCCCTCTTCGGCCAGATTATTTCTTTAGCCATGCTGCTGTTTTTTTTCTTACCTCCTCATCAGTTAAATACTCTCCTCTTTTTATTTGCTCTTCCGATTCTTTTACAATAGCAATCTGTTCATCATTCAAATGATAGACACCTTTTTCATCCAATTGAATTTCCCATTGAAGTAGGTTATCAATTTCTTGTAATCTATTTAAATCGTCAATAAGATTGATTCTTTCTGTGATGCTGTTTTTAAGTTCGGTTATTGACATGGCTTTTAGATTTTCTAAGTTAAAGGTAGGGATCATTCTTTTGAGTAAAAATTTTTTCTGCAAGCTCTTTTATTTTCAGAATCCTGTTTTCATTTGAAGTGAAATAAGAAAATTCATCTGCTGTTTCACTTCCTAAATTCAATCCTTCTTTTTTGTAATGCATCGAACTCTGAACTTTTGTTTTAGCTGAAAAATGAAATTCATGAGTGCCTGTTCTTTTTACAACTTCAACAATATTTTCTTCATTGATTCCAGCTCCGGCGAGTAAAATGATTCTGTTATTTGCCTGCTCAACCAATTGATGAATCAGTTCGCTTCCGTCGAGCACATTTTGTTTTTGACCCGATGTGAGAATGCGATCACAACCCAATGAAATTATTTCTTCCATTGAAGCAAACGGATCTTTTACAAAATCAAAAGCGCGCTGAAAGGTGACTGACATTGGTTTTGCAACTTGAACTAATTCTTTACAACGTTCACTGTCTATTGTGCCATCCAATTTTAAAATAGCTAACACAACGCCATTAATTCCATTCAACTTACAGAATTTAATATCACGTTTCATGATTTCAAATTCTTCATTCGAATAAATAAAATCACCTGAGCGCGGACGAATAAGAACATGAATAGGAATAGAAAGTTTTTCTCTGGCGAGTTTAATAGTCCCGCTTGATGGAGTAGTTCCGCCACCTTCTAAGTTTTCACAAAGCTCGATGCGATGGGCACCTGCTTGTTGAGCATTTATAGCTGAATGAATTCCGTTGGCGCAAACTTCGAGTAAAAGTTTCTTCACTAATTATTTG
Organism: Chitinophagales bacterium; assembly: GCA_026786335.1. GTDB lineage: Bacteria > Bacteroidota > Bacteroidia > Chitinophagales > UBA10324 > JAJAYG01. The sequence continues at coordinate 9,512 of JAJAYG010000176.1, forward strand.
AATGTTAAAAGTTCGGGGTAAGGAGTGAGTATGCAATAGATTGCTGAGTCTAAAAACTTCCCATCAAAAAAATAATCCTCTTTGAAAAGTGCTTCCCTCACAAAATTGTTTTTCTCCAATAATTTTATTGATGCTTCATTAGATGTATTTACGTTTGCATTGATGGAATGAAATTTTAATTCCTTAAAACCATAGTCAACCACTTTTGAAATTGCTTCCTGCATAATTCCTTTTCGCTGAAAATCATAGTGGAGCATGTAACCGATTTCACTTCGGTAATTTTCTTTTTCCATTCGCCAAAAACCAATAAAGCCAATTAATTTATCCGATGGTTTTAAAGTAATGCCCCATGCAATTCCATCATTGCTGTTTTCTGATTCAGTTACTTTTTGAATGTGCTCAGCAGCATCCTGAATATTTTTTGCCCTAGGCCGGTCAACGTATTGCATCAGCTTTTCATCAGATCGAAATACAAACATTTCGTTCACATAAGCTTGTGTTATTTGCCGAAGAATCAATCGATCAGTTTCAAGAACAGGGAACGGCTTAAAATTTAATTCCAGCATTTATCAGAAGATTATTTTTCTAAACTTTTTTTAATTCATTCCAGATCAAAGAAGCAGATCCTAAAATAGCTGCATCACTTTCGGGAAGCGAAGAGGGGAGAATTTTTGTTTTGCCTTTGTAGATCTCCATAATGTTATCATTAAAACTTTTTATAGTTGGCTTAAAAATCAAATCACCTGCTTGTGCAAGGCCTCCAAATAAAAATATTGCTTCGGGGCTAAAAAGTGTTACTGCATTTGCCAATGCAAAGCCAAGTATTTGTCCGGTGTAATCAAATGCCAGCAATGCTTCTTCATCACCTTCATTCGCACGTTTAAAAATAAATGCCGAATCAATTTTATCGGGTTCTATAGGAGCACGCTTATCATTTTCAGCCAGAAATTTCATGTAAGATTTTCGCAAACCAGTGGCTGAACAATATGTTTCTAAACAACCATATCTGCCGCAGCCGCATAGCCGGTTGCTTCCGTTCTTAATAATCACGTGACCCATTTCACCGGCAAATCCATCGTGACCGTAAACAATTTTTCCATCACTCACAATGCCGCTTCCCAGCCCTGTGCCGAGTGTGATAAAGAAAAAATGTTTCATGTTTTTTGCACCGCCAAAAA
>JAJAYG010000177.1 GCA_026786335.1 Chitinophagales bacterium
ATCATTGGCAGATCAAATGGTGGTTTATTGGTTGGCGCATGCCAAACACAGCGCCCCGATCTTTTCAAAGTTTGTTTTCCGGGAGTGGGGGTAATGGATATGTTGCGCTATCACAAATTTACGGTTGGATGGGGGTGGGCTGTTGAATACGGATCGAGTGACTCGTCTAAACATTTTAAAAATCTGTATGGCTATTCACCAGTGCACAACATTAAAGCGGGAACAAAGTATCCGGCAACAATGATCACTACAGCTGATCACGATGATCGTGTAGTGCCTGCACATTCATTTAAGTATGCTGCAACAATACAAGCAGCTCAGGCAGGCGATGCACCTGTTCTTATTCGCATTGATGTCAATGCAGGGCACGGTGGCGGAAGGCCGGTTGCAAAAGTGATTGATGCAGATGCTGATATTTATTCGTTTATGTTTTGGAATATGGGGATTAAAAAGCTGTGAGTACTGAGTTTTGAGAAGATGCGAAATGAAGAGCTTTTAATTTTTTAACACAGAGAACACAGAGAAAATCACAGAGGTCATAGAGTTTATTATGTCACCTCTGTTTTTAATGCCTATATCATAAATCTCAGTGCGCTTTTTAAAACATCTCTACAAACTTGAGCATTGATCCAATGTTGCTCACTTTTATTTTACCAAATAGCACAGCCATTTGAGCATTGGTTCTTCCGTATTCAACATCTTCATAATCGGTGGCTGAAGTTTCGATCATACATTTTGGTTCACCTTCTAAGCCTTCGAGTGTAGTGCAAATTCCATCATCAACTTTTACAGTAAAACTGCCACCATTGTCACCCGAAATTATAAAGTGAAAGACAATGATAATTCCTTTTCCGGCTTCGGGTTTAAAGCGTGATGGTAGAGAGAGAATGAGTTCTTTGGCTGTCATATTTTTTGCTGTGAAAATATACGTTCAGATTTTATTAGTGAGGAATTCAAACATTATTCAACCACCATTTTTCCTTTCGAAATAATTTTTCCGTTCTCAATAATGGTGAAAAAATAAATTCCATCGCTCATGTTATCTCTGTTTATGGTAATGGTTTTCGATGTGATATTTCTTAGGTGTTTTATTTCCCTTCCCAAATTATCATAGACAATACATTCGGCATTTTGAATGCTTCGGCTTAATTCAATAGTGGTTGTGGAATGAAATGGATTTGGAAAAACTTTAGCATCATCTGTTGATCTTACATCAGCAACAGAAGTTGACAAACCAATATTTACATCATCAATGAATAAATTATTTCCTCCGTAGCTAATGTCTTCAAACTTAATAATCACATTACCTGAATAATTTGAAAGATCAATTGACTTTGATTTCCAATCGGAGGCAACAGGATAAAAATTGTATCCATAACTACCAGAAGCAAGTGCAACACCACCGCTGTAAAAAAGACTTGTCCATGTGCTGCCGCAATCGGCAGAGACCATTACACGCAAAGAATCCTTATAGCTGCCGCGATATTTATAAGCATACTCGAATGTGAGTTGCGGATTTGCAATGGCATCTAAATTTATCTCCGGCAATATGAGATCATATTTTGTTCCGCCCCAATAAGCGCCATTATAATTATTCATTACTGCTGTTGCTTTACCATCATACGGGCTGCATGTAGAACGCCCCCAACCAATTATAGGATCATCACCACAATACCAGCCGGCAGGAGGAAAATTATACTTCTCAAATCCTTCACTTACAAATGTGAGCGGAGAATTAGAATCGTTAATAATGAATGCAGCTTCTTTAGCATCATTGAAAGGATAACCTTCAACAGATCCATTCGGGTTGGTAGTGTATGATTTGAATTTGTGATTGCCGGTTGCAATGTTTAAAGATGGAAGCGTAACACTTGCAGTACTGTTGGTTGCCAAGCTTCCGCTCCAGTAAAATGTATTAATAACTCCGCCATCAACCGAGTAATTGATAGTTGCAGAAGTGAGTGTGTTAGCTCCGAAATTTTTAAGTGTTACAATGGGAGTAATGTTTGCAACACAAATATTTCCCAATGGATTATTGATTGCTGAAATTCCTGCATCATTATTTTTAAAAGGAAGATCATTGTAAAGCAGATCAAGTATAGCTGCCAAATATGAACTTAGATCACTTAACTCATCATTGGTTAAAAGTGAAAAAGTCGTTTGCGTTGTAGGGTCGTAAAAAGTAATTGTGATATAGCCAAGTGTTGCGCCCGAATGGTAATAAATAGTGTGTCCATAATAATTAAGTGCAACCATTGCCAATCCATAAAATCCGCCTGCATGTTCAAAGTGAATTATTTGTTGAATTGAAGAATCGGAAACAATGCTGCCATCAAAAAGTCTTTTATACCATGTTGCCATTTCATTTGCCGTTGAATAAATATTTCCTGCAGATGATGCCATGCTGTAAAAAGCAGGTTGCGGATCACCACCCAAATCAAAATCGTTTTCGAATTCATGCGCCACATTTCCATTGGGTGTTTCATAAGGCGCAACAAAAGTGCTGTCCATTGCAAGAGGATCTAAAATAAATTCGTGGTACTTGTTTAAATAATTTTCTCCTGTTGCAGCTTCAATGATCATTCCTGCAAGCAGATAATTGGTGTTGCAATAAGAATATAACTGACCCACTTTATAAAATGGCGCACCAATAGTTGCAAGCACTTCTTCGGGTAACCAAACGCGATCTGAATCAGCAAAGCATGAATCGATCAATGCAGGATTGTTATTGAAGTAATCATAGTAACCACTTTGATGTTGCAGCAATTGCCTTATAGTAGCTGTGGAATCAATGTATTGAAATGAAGGAAGCCAATCATACAAATGATCATCGAGTGAAAGAATTCCCTGCTCTTGCAATTTTAAAAGAGTGATTGCAGTAAAAAGTTTTGTATTGCTTCCAATACCAAAACGCATATCGGATGTAACCGGAACTCCCAAATACGATTCTCCACTAACACCAATAAATGTTCCTTGCACGGGAATAATCATGGCCATTGAAACACCGCGAATCGAATGAGCAGCAGTAATGCTATCAAGCATATTCTGCAACTTAGAAGCAAATTCCGGGTCAAATGATGCTGATGTTTGTTGTGCAATTGAAGTGAAACAAATGAGCAGTGAAGACAGGAGAAGTAAAAGTTTTTTTATGGCAGTAAATTTTTCTTTTCCAAATGTAAAAACACTTTTTGTGCAATACTGTTTTTGGCAAAGAATTCTTTTCCCGAATCTTACGCATTCAAAATAGTGGTTAAATAATTCCTGTGGTTTTATTAATATTGATTTTCAAAAATCTAAATTCACACTAAGCAATACCCGATAGCCGAAAAGGGATTAGAGTAAGCATTTTTAAACCTAAGAAAAATGTTAAGCAAACAAGCAAGAGTTTTTGCCGACTCCAATTTAATCGCAGATTTTCTAAGAGGCAATGCTGAATTAGGCGACATCTATCAATTAGATAATGAAGGTTGGATCATCATCACAAATATTTTTAACCTTATGCCATTGCTAAAGCGTGATGATTACCTGCTAAAACCGGGATCGGCAAAGGATGTAAGATTTTCAAAGGAGACAGGAACCAGCATTGCATTTAGCGGAACCGGTACCAGCGGTGCTATTGGAACGGCACAGGCAGAGATTTCTTTTTCAAAAAAGAATTCGGGTTATGTTTCGCTTAAGAAAGCGATCTATCAAAACATTGATCTCGCGAAAATGACACCCGTGATTAACAACCTTTGGAAAACAAACGGGTACAGCAAAAAGCCACAGCGCTACTTCTTTGTTAATCAGGTTTGCACAGCACAATCGGGCGTTACACTTTTTTCGGGAGAGAAAAGCAACACGGTTAAAATACAGAGCACACTCAATCAAAGTTTAACCAATGCAGGTATAATAGCAGAAGGAAAAGTGGAAATAGTTGCCAACAAAAAAGAAACACTTGAAATCATAAGTGACTCACCGCACGCTCCGCTTTTTCAGGCAGTAAGAATGAAGAGCAACGGATTGTGGGATGCTATGCGTTAGTTTATTGTAATTGCTATGGTGGCTTAGGTTTTTATTGCAGCAGTGATTTACGCAGCGCCCCGTTTTTGGGGCGCTGTTTTTTTGTAGGGAGAGGGAAAATCAATTAGTGTAAAAAATATTGCGGCTTTTTTCTATCTTTCGCTTTCTATATAATATGGCTGCCCCCCCGTTTATCCCTTCAAGAAATAAAATCACGCGCCACTTCTTTCTCACTTAAGTGGAAAAATGAATTCAATGAAGATGCAGAAGCCAAATCATTTCTCGATGAATTTTTCGAAGTGTTTGGAGTATCACGCAAGCGTGTTGCATCATTTTGAGCAACATGTAAAAAAACTTGATGGCAAAGCAGGTTTTATTGATTTGTTATGGAAAGGAAATTTATTGGTTGAAATGAAATCGGCAGGGAAAAACCTTGACACAGCATACAAACAAGCAAAAGAATATTTCCCCGGACTTACTGATGATGACTTACCATCACACATTCTTGTAAGTGATTTCCAACGCTTCCGATTATATGATCTTGAGAACGATAAACAATATGAATTCTCCTTGAGTGAATTACATAAGAAAATTCATCTCTTCGATTTTATCACCGGCTATCAAAAGAAAATTTACAAAGCCGAAGATCCTGTAAACATTAAAGCCGCTGAGTTGCTTGGTGATTTGCACGATGCCTTATTGAATAGCGGATACAAAGATCACCCGCTCGAAGTTTTTTTAGTTCGCATTCTCTTCTGCCTCTTTGCTGATGATACCGGAATTTTTCAACCGCGTGATCATTTTACATGGTGGCTTGAAAATAAAACGCGTGAAGATGGCAGTGATACCGGTTCACGACTGAGTTTTCTTTTTCAATTGCTTAACACACCTGAAGTTCAAAGGCAAAAAAATCTTGATGAAGATTCTCAAAAGTTTCCCTATGTAAATGGCGAATTGTACTCCGAGCATTTGAATACGCCGGTGTTCGATAAAAAAATGCGCGACCTGTTATTGATCTGTTGCCATTTTGATTGGAGCCGTATTTCGCCAGCCATTTTTGGTTCGTTGTTTCAAAGTATAAAGAATAAAAAATTACGCAGGGAGAAAGGCGAGCATTACAC
>JAJAYG010000178.1 GCA_026786335.1 Chitinophagales bacterium
GTCCTAAAGAAAGAAAAGACCGCATCGCCTGGTTACAAACTAAACATAACTTAGGAGGCGGACAAGCAGGCACTATTGTTCGCATGATGTATGAAGGGCTGAATGATTATGATGAAAGTGAACTAATCAAGGTTCATTTTCAGAATGGCAAAGAATATCAAAAGGATATTTACAATAAGCTGCTGATGAATGTTAAAAAATTCGGGCCACATAAAATTGCAGTCAATAAAACTTATTTTTCTCTTATTGGTAAAGTTCAGTTTGCAATTGTTAAAACAACAAAGGACGGAATGGTAATCGGTGTTAACGCAAAAGCGGTTAAAGATGCAAAGAGCAAAGATTTTATTCCGGCAAAAAATTTAGGGAGCGATAAAATCACGCATAAAATTATTCTCAACGATGAGAGTGAACTCAACACATCGGTGATAAAAGTTCTCAAAGCATCTTACGATAAAAATTGATCCGCAGTTAGTTTCATCATCTTTTCTCTTTCATTCGTAATTGTTTGATCCGATATTGAATGGCAACTTTCGCCGATTATCTTTGCGCACCGTTTTATATTCCTCACAAAAGAAATCTTAAATGTCAAAGATCACTGCTGCCATCACAGGCATCAATGCCTGGCTACCCGAAACCGTTCTCACCAATGCCGACCTTGAGAAAATGGTTGACACCACCGATGAATGGATTGTCTCACGCAGCTGTGTAAAAGAACGCCGCATTCTTAAAGGCGAAGGAAAAGGAACTTCCACCATAGGTGCAAATGCAGTGCAGGGGTTACTAAAGAAAACAAATACCAACCCCGACAGTATCGAACTTTTAATCTGCGCTACAACAACTCCCGATATGCAATTTCCCGCCACCGCAAATGTTATCTGCGATATGGTTGGTTTAAAACATGCATGGGGTTTCGATTTAAACGCTGCCTGTTCAGGCTTTCTTTATGCATTAACTACTGCTGCAAGAATGATTGAATCTGGCGCCATTCGCAGAGCAATAGTTGTTGGTGCCGATAAAATGTCGAGCATCATTGACTATACCGATCGTGCCACTTGCATCATCTTTGGCGATGGCGGTAGCGCTGTTTTATTAGAACCCAATTCCAATGGCCTTGGCATACAAGATTGCATTATGTACAGTGATGGAAGCGGAAAAGCACACCTTCATCAAAAAGCAGGTGGCTCAGCAATGCCCGCATCAAAAGAAACGGTTGAACAGCGTTTGCATTATGTGTATCAGGAAGGGCAGGCAGTTTACAAATTTGCTGTGAGCCGCATGGCCGATGTTGGTTACGAAATTTTAACCAAGAACGGATTAACATCTGAAGACATTGCATGGCTGGTGCCGCATCAGGCAAATAAAAGAATCATTGATGCCACAGCGCGCAAAATGGGATTGCCCGATGAAAAAGTGATGATCAACATTGAGAAGTATGGCAACACCACCAATGGAACCATTCCTATTTGTTTGTGGGAGTGGGAAAAGAAATTACATAAAGGAGATAACATTATTCTCTGCGCTTTCGGTGGCGGATTTACATGGGGGGCGGTGTGGGTGAAGTGGGCTTATGAGTAGTGAGTAGTGAGTCCTGAGTAATGAGTAGTGAGTCTTGAGTCCTGAGTAGTGAGTACTGAGTATCAAGTTTGGGGAAATTAAATTATATCAAGAGCTTAAAATTATATATTTAACAATCGAATTAACTAAAACTAAAAAAGATTAAATTCAAAACTCAGTACTAAGTACTAAATACTCAGGACTATAATAAAAATGGCAAGCACAACAGACATCAAGAAAGGATTAACGATTGATTTTAAAAATGATCTTTATACAATCGTAGATTTTCAGCACGTGAAACCGGGTAAAGGCGGCGCATTTGTTAGAACAAAATTAAAAAGTATAACCACCGGCAAAGTGGTAGACCAAACATGGAACTCTGGTGAACAAATTAATCCGGTTACAGTTTCAAGAAGAAAATACCAGTACCTCTACAAAGATGAAACAGGTTATAGTTTTATGGATCAAAATACTTTTGATCAGGTAACACTCGCCGAAGAAATGGTGGTAGGTCACGAATTTTTAAAGGAAGGCCAGGATGTTGAAATTTCTTTTCATGCCGCAACCGATAAGCCACTCACTTGCGATCTGCCTATACATGTTATTCTCACACTCACTTATGCCGAGCCGGCAGTAAAAGGCGATACCGCTAACAACCCCATGAAAAAAGCAACGCTCGAAACCGGCGCCGAAATTTTAGTTCCTATGTTTGTGAATGAAGGAATTAAAATTAAAGTGGATACGCGTACGGGAGAATATGTGGAACGGGTGAAGGAGTAATGAAATAATTTGGGAAATGAAATAAATGGCGGGTGATGAATCGGCCATTTTAATTTTAACCTTCAACCTATCAATCTCAAATAGATTTGTTGAACATTTACAAAAAAAATAATTTCCCCTCTCCTGTAACTTTTCTTCCCCCACTCACGACCTACTCTCAAATTCAGGAAAGAATTTCTTCCCGCCTTTCTAACAGAACCTAAAAACAAAACTCATGAAAAATTTTCTGCTCATCGCAGCGTGGCTATGCTTTGCCATTCAACTAAAAGCACAATCGACGAACAGTAATTCGTTCAACAACATTACAGGTAAAATCATCGACGAAAAAAATTCGCCGGTGGAATTTGCCACCATCACTTTGCTTTCGGCAAAAGACAGTTCATTGGTGAAAGGTGAAATGAGTGAAGCATCGGGTGCATTCTCGATGGAGAATATTGCATCGGGGAATTATTTTCTCGAAATAAGTTACGTGGGCTATCAGCAATATTCAAACTTCATTCAACTCCAAAAAGATTTTGATGCAGGAAATATTTCATTACAAAAAAATATAAATGAACTGGCTGAGGTAGTGGTGCAGGATAAAAAGCCACTGATCGAGCGCGACAATGAAAAAGTGGTGATGAATGTAGAGAGCAGCAACTTTAGTTCAACCGGCAATGCACTCGATGTATTGCAGCGCGCACCTGCTGTGATCGTAGATAATGACGGCAACATTCGCCTCAAAGGAAAGCAAGGCGTGTTAGTGATGATTGATGGCAAGGAAACTTATTTAAGCGCCGATCAATTAGCGAATCAATTGCGCAACACACCTGCAGATGCGATTTCGAAAATAGAAGTGATAAGCAATCCCGGAGCAAAATATGAAGCGCAGGGAAATGCCGGCATCATCAACATTGTAACTAAGAAAAATAAAAAGCAGGGTTTCAATGGCAACATCACCGGCAGTGTTGCACATGGAGAATTGTGGAGTTACCATGGTGGATTGAATTTGAATTACCGCGATAAAAAATACAATCTCTTCGGCAGTTACAATTATTCGAATGATGATCAGCAACAGTTGCGCGACATCTGGAGAACAGTAATTTACAATGGCGACGTAACCATTTTAAATGATTACAATACTGAGATCAGTCAATTCAACAACAACACTTACAAAGCCGGCATTGATTATTTCGTCAATGATAAAAACACGGTTGGTTTTATTTTCAGTGGTTTCAATTTTACAAACCCCGATAATAACTTAACCAACGTTGATGTGTATGACGGTAACAATGTTTTGCAATCATCATCCACGAGTGAAGGCGACATCAATGGTACTTACAACAATGTTTCTTTCAATCTTAACTACGATGGAAAATTTGATTCGCTCGGCAGAGGATTGAGTGCCAATGCCGACTACTCGCATTACAATGGCTTGAGCGATGGCGATTACACCACCACTTATTTTGATGCAGCAGGAAATCAGCAAGGCAAACCTTACCTGCTCAATAATTACAATCCAACTTCGGTAGATATTAAATCAATCAAACTCGATTACACACATCCGTTAAAAAATAAATGGAAGTTAGAAGCCGGTACTAAACTCAGCTATGTGGTTACCGATAATGATTTACAGGTTTCAACTTTTGAGAATGAAAGTTGGCGGGTTGATACCACACAGTCGAATCATTTTAAGTACACCGAAAATATTAATGCAGCTTACGTGAGCGCCGCAAAACAATTTAAGAATTGGAGTGTGCAGGCAGGTCTTCGCGGTGAGCAAACCATTGCCGATGGAAATTCCATCACCATCGAAAATACTTTTTCGAGAAATTATTTTCAACTATTCCCGAGTGCATCGGTGAATTATGATTTAAATGAAAAAAACAATTTCGCCTTTTTTTACAGCCGCAGAATTGACCGCCCGCGTTATCAGGATTTAAATCCGTTTGTTTTTTATCTCGATCAATATTTGCTATCGCAGGGCAACCCGAATTTGCAACCGCAACTCACGCATTCGCTTTCACTCTCTTACACTTTCAAAAAGCAATACACTTTTACCGCAGATTACAGTTATACCAAAAACAACATCATTGATCTCTTCTACCAAAATGATTCTACCAAAATCACTTATGAAACGCCCGGTAATTTCGATCACCAGAATTATTACGATGTAAGTTTTTATGCGCCGTTTGAAATTACCAAGTGGTGGAGTCTTACGCCTTCTGTAACTGCTTACTACATTAGTGAGAGCACGCAATACAATGAAACTATTTTCAGCAAGAGTGATCTTTCTTGGAACGGAAATTTGCAAAACACTTTTCAGTTGCCTAAAGGATTTAGTGTTGATCTCTCTGCATTCTATCAATCAGCAGGCATCTGGAGCATTGCAGAGTTCAGGCAGTTTGGTTCTATTGATTTGGGATTGAAGAAAAGTTTAATGAATGGGCAGGCAACTTTAAAGTTCACCGCATCAGATATTTTAAATACCAATCACATTGTTGGAAATATTAATTACGCCAACATTGATGGTTACGTAACGCAGAATAATGACACCCGCCAGTTCACGCTTTCATTTTCTTATCGCTTCGGGAAACAAACTGCGCAAGCAAGGGAACATCGCACCGGTGATGAAGAAGAAAAGAGGAGAGTTAAAACAGGCAGTTAACAATAATCCGTTCTCATGCGGATGGTTTGGTTCACCAACCGGCGTTGCTGTAGAGAGCAGCGCCGGTTTTTTTGTTGAGGATGAGTTCATTTAGTAATCGCGGTGACCTCACCGACCACTTTTATAAATCTAGCTTATTATTTCAGTGGGTGAGGACACCGACCGATAAAGCAAGGGTGGTTTGAAATAAAACTCACACACAGTACCTGTCATTACTTTTTGCGCGGTAACAACTCACACACTGACCCCTCCTCAATCCTCCCCCAAGGGGAGGAAGCCACGCACAAGCGGCGCATTCGCGATGATCAATTCATCGCGCACCCGCTGCTTTTGTGAGAGAGGAAGCCTTCCCTCCGGGGAGGTTGTCCCAAAGGGATCCCTATGGGAGAGGGGTCTGTACTGTTGATCGAAGTGTTCCTTCACCTTTTAAATTTAGAAACAGTTTAAGAATGCTCCCGAATTCTTTTGTTTTGAAAAACTCCTGAAATAAGATCGGGCAAGTATGGCAAGTATTCCATTTTGTAATCGGCGTTGCAACAACAACAAAAAAGGGAACCCGATATTTCAGTTCCCTTTTTCATTTCAAAGAAAATAAAATTACTATTTGATCACCTCAAACATTTTTACATCATGTACTTCATTTCCCCAAATGCTGATGAAGTATTTACCGTTAACAAAGTTCGATACATCAAACTGAATATCGTTACCTGCAGCAAGATGCTGATTGGTAAATGAAATTGTTTGACCCAGTATGTTTGTGATGCGGATGGTTGCATCTTCATCATCACCACTGTAACGCAGTGTAATGTTATTAGAAGCAGGGTTAGGGAAAACGGTGATCTGTGTTTTTGCATTCTTACCCAAATCCATTCCTTCCTCTAATTTAAATGCTGTGTTGCTGATGGCTGCTTTTAGTGTATAGCAAACAGTGGTGCTGTTTGCGCCCGACCAACCGTAAACTTTAATTTTATAAGTACCAACCGTGCTGGTGTTGTAAATAATGGTTTCGTTAGAAGTGCCACTGAGTTCCGAAGTACCAACCAAAGTACCTGAAGGGTTATACAACTTAACATCGTAATCGGCAGGCAAAGTGGTAAGTGTAACTTTAATATTCTTTGCCGAAGAAGTATTTGCAAACGACCACCAGTCAATATCGGTGGTGGTACTTATTTGTGAAAGGAAATCTGTGTTTACTGCAATCGCCACAGCAGTTGATTTGCTGTTATTGGTTGGCTCATTGTTCTCAGTACAATTTCCGCCCGATGATAAAGTGGTGAAATTTGATGAAGCTGTAAAAGCATTTTCGGATTTTCGTGATTCAAAACAGAAATTGTCAAAAGAGTTTACACCTGCTGAACGCTTGATAGAAATGTGCGGTAATGGTAAATTATTGGTTGCTTCGCCTGTGAACGTAACTTATACAAATCTTGGAAAAACAATCAATACGATTTACGAAGAATACAATCCTTTTA
>JAJAYG010000179.1 GCA_026786335.1 Chitinophagales bacterium
CTCTGGGTCTGTCAATAATTGGCCAGATAATATTTATTCCCGTTGGCAATGTTCGGCTGTATTTTCCAAGCCGTTCAATTACTATTGTTTCTGATTGTTGAACAATCTTGAAACCTAATGCTGCAAAGACAATTACGAAAATCGCAATTAGTCCTAAAATGATTAAGATACCCATAGATTTTAATTTTTAATTATTGGTTTAACGATTAAAATTGTGCTGTTTATTTTTAATATCTCAACTTTTTCCCCAGCATTTAGGATTTCGTTGTTTTCTGTTTCTGCTTTCCAGTCGTCACCTTCAACTATAACTCGTCCTTGATTTTGAGAGTTGTCTATGGCAACTGTTACTTTACCGATCTTCCCTACAAGTGCGTCTACATTGGTTTTTACTTTGTCACTTTTTCTATGTGCGTATTTAAGCATAAAAGGTCTTACGCCAAAAAAACTTGCAAGTGTCCCGATTGAAAATGCTACGAGTTGAATTTTTATTCCAAAGTCAATGTATGAAAATAGTCCAGCGGCAAAGCAACCAATGGCAACGCAAGCCGCTAAAAATGTGGGTGCGAAAATTTCTACTATAAAAAGTAGAACCCCAACGATTATCCAAATGTGCCAAACTTCTATGTCCATAGTTTTAGGATTAAATATTTAACCTCTGTGTATCATTGCGTCATTTAAAGCGTCAACCTATCACTGCGAGAACTCTACCAAATATTCTTGTGCTGTCACTAAATAGCATTAATATTCCAATTCCGATAAGAACTATTGGAGTTGTTCGGCTCTTTCAATTTTAAAAAGAGAGACGGACGAAATGTTTCGCATTGCGTAAGTATTACTTCCAGCAATAAACCGTGATTGTGTCACGGTCACATTTGTGTCTTGATAAAATACTTTTTCTTGTTGAGGTGTTTCCATTTTTTTTTGAATTTTTAAGTTAAATAATTTTTGTTATCTGTGTCGTTTGTGTCTTCATCAAAATTACACATAACACCAAGATTATTTGTAATTCTAAATCCATCAAATGTAAATGCAGTTGTAATCAGTTTGCTATCCATTGTAATTCTTTTTAATGTTTATGATGTTACAAATGTATTCATATCGTGGCCTTAATTTGTCTATTATTGCACTTCCAAATCACGCTCAATGAAAAATATTTTCCTCCCCTTAATAATTATTTTTTCTTCAATCATCACCAATGCTCAAACCATTACGCTGCATTCAGAATTGGTTCCACTGGAATTTTATGGTGAATCGAAACCGCTAACAGAGATTCAGCAAAAGCCTGTTGACTGGAGTGGTAAAAGAATGGAACACGATAATCCTTCTTTGGAACATCCGCACAGAAATGTAAAACCTAATCCCAATGCACTTCCCAAAGGAGAAGATCCCGCTTTACAAAAAGATTACAGCGGAACAAGAGATCTCTCAATTACCATTATTGATACACTCGATGGCCTCTCTGCAAATGTTGATCCTTCTGATAATTGCCTTGCAGTAGGCCCCAATCATGTTGTTCAAATGGCCAATAACACAAACAGCACACTCATGAGAATCTGGGATAAAAGCGGAAACGTTTTAATCAGCAGCATACTCGTTGAAGACATTACAAACCTCGGTGACTTTGGAGATCCCAATATTGTTTATGACCCCATTGAAGACCGCTTTGCGTTTTTGGTACTTTCCTCAAGCGGAAGCAAACTGATTACATGCATTTCTAAAACAGCAGATCCCACAGGTGCATGGTGGGTTTATTCTTACACCACTTCAGGCGGTTTCCCCGATTATCCAAAGATTGCATCATGGGGAAATTCTTATTTTGTTACCACCAATTCCAATAGCCCAACTGTTTTTGCTTTGAATAAAAGTGCCATGAACAGCGGACAAGCAATGGGCACTGCTCAAAAATTTACTTTCAGCAATTTACCTACACTGGGTTTTGAATCTGCTTCGCCCGTAACTTTTACAGGTACCATTGCACCTGATGCTGATGCTCCTGCGATTATAATGCGTGTTACCGACGATGCTTGGGGTGCAAGCATTGATTCTGATCGCCTCGAACTCTATGAAATTGCTGTAGATTGGGTTGATGCAAGTAACTCTACACTTACCGGTCCGCAATACATGGGTATACTTCCATACAACAGTAACCTTTGCGGTTTCAATACTTTAAGTTGTATCCCTCAGCCAAACACTACTAAAAAACTTGATCCTCTAAGTAACATCTTAATGGATAAAATGCAATACCGCCGCTTTGATGATCATGAAACTATTGTTTGCACACATATATGTAATGCAGATGGGGAAGGCGTGGCAGGAGTACGCTGGTACGAAGTAAGAAAATCCGGCGGCGGAGAATGGCATGTATATCAGCAGGGAACTTACGCACCGCCCGATGGAGAATACCGCTGGATGAGCAGCATCAGCATCAATGCCGATAATACGATTGCTTTGGGTTATAATATTTCGGGCAACGATGAAATTTACCCCAGCGGAATGTTAACCGGCCGAAATAGTTGTGATGAAAAAGGAATTATGAGTGCCGATGAAACCTTTGCGGGAATTGGAAAAGATAACCAGTCTGTAAATCGATATGGTGATTATAATGGTATGGTTTGCGATCCGGTTGATGGATCTTTTTGGTTTACTGTTCAGTACAATCCAACCTCATCATGGGATACCAGGGTAACACATTTTACAATCACTCCTTGTGGTGTGCCTACCACAATTGAAAATGTTGAATCATTCAATAGCAATTTGCAAGTAGTGCCTGTGCCTGCAAAAGACTTGGTTGAAATATCGCTTACTTATAACGCCAATGAAAATGCTGCTTTGCAGATTGTGGATGCCGCCGGAAAAATTGTTTTTGAAACTCCCTTTGCCATTGCAAAAGGAGAAAACAAAACCACCGTTGACATCCATGCACTCGCTAACGGATTTTATTTTGTGCAACTTAAAACCAACCATAATATTCTTAAGCAAAAGTTGGTGGTGCAGCATTAATAGGTGTTTCTTTTGTTTTATATTTGCGCAGGTTTTTCATAATGAGTGATTGAAATTCAATCAAGAGAAAGCTGTCTCCGGGGGGAGATGGCTTTCTTCTTTTTAAGGAAGAAATATTTGTGGGTGATGAAAAAATGTAAGAACTAAGATTCGCAGGATTAATAAGATGAAAGGATTATAAAATCGAAATCCTGAAATCCTTTTATCCCAAAAATCTTAGTTCAGACAATAATTAAAATGAACTTATTATTTTTAACCTCTGCAACGTGAAGCATTAACCTGAAGAATAATCGGATGTGCAATGAAGGTGCATTCAGCTTTGGTAAACGGTTTATAGGAAGTAATTTATCAGAGAGCAATAGTGATTGAGATGAAGAATCAACATTTGAGTTTTGCTCATGAACTTGAGATGTTAATCTATTATTCCACAATTGAAATTGGCAGCAGAAGAGTTGACTTTTTTGTTGAAGGAAAAAGAATGTTGAGATTAAAAGCAGTGACCGCTCTCCATGATTTACACTTTGCACAAGCTTTAAATTATTTAGAAGCATATAATTTACCGATAGGATTGCTGATAAATTTTGGATCAAGGAGTTTGGAGTTTAAAAGAATCTTTAAGACTAAACATGCAGATAATAAAAAGTGAAAAAGTTTGAACCATGATTCATAGGATTAGTAAGATGACAGGATTAAAAATCTTAGTTCAGACAACATTAAAAATTTATAACTCACTTCTCCCTAAACACACCTCTTTAAATAGTTGCCATAAAAAAAATAAAAGGATGTGCAATTAGCATAAGTTATTATGATTTTCTACACAATCAAGGATTCGATGTTAAAGATTTTGGTGCCTTTGCTTTGGATAATGCAGATGATTATCCCGACTTTATAATTCCTCTGGCAAATGCAGTAGCAGCAAATGAAGTTGAGGGCGGCATTGCAATTTGCGGCATAGGAATAGGAGCCGCCATTGCAACAAACAAAGTTGCGGGAGCAAGAGCAGCATTAATTAATAATTATTTTTCTGCTCACCAGGGTGTGGAAGCTGATGATATGAATTTGATTTGTCTTGGCGGACGTGTTACAGTATTTGCAGCGGCGCAGGAATTTATTACAGTATTTTTAAATGCAAAATTTGCAGGCGCTTAAAGACATTTGCGGTGATTAGAAAAAGTTAAAGCATTGGAAAAAAATTTAATCTGATTATAAAAACGAAATAAATCTGTCAATAGCCTTTTATCAAATCTGCGTCTTTCAAAATTATTTTTTTTGATATTGGTGGAGTGTTGCTCACCGATGGATGGGCTCATGTAGCGAGACAGACAGCTGCTAAAAAATTCGGACTCAACTATGATGAGATGGATCGGTTGCACGATTTTATTTTTAACGTATATGAAATCGGGAGAATTACTCTTAGCGGTTATTTGAATACAGTTGTATGTAACGTTCCAAGAAATTTTACGCCAGATGAATTTAAAATATTTATGTTTTCTCAATCTGCAGAACTGCCCGGCACCCTACAATGGCTCAAGGAATGGAAAAAAAATACATCAGAAGACATACGTGTTATTTCACTCAATAACGAAGGTAAAGACCTTAATGA
>JAJAYG010000180.1 GCA_026786335.1 Chitinophagales bacterium
GCCTTATGCCGTCATCTTTAAGATTATAGGTGCCCTCAGTATAATTCAGGCCACTGTGCATGTCGAGCAAATGTTGAAGGGTGATATTCGTGAATCGGGAATCGCGGCTTTTAAATTCCGGCAAATAATCTGTTATCGAATCACTAAAGATTTTATGAAGCCTTCCTTTAGAGCAATAGCAATCAACGTACTTACAAAAGATTTAGCCATAGAATGCGACGGCAAAAGAGAAAATTGATTGAAGCCATTAAAATAGCGCTCACTGATACCTATGCTGATTCCCTAGTACTTATTATATTTTTAACTTCAATATTGTTTCATAAGGCATTAAAGCGACAGTATTGCAAATACCTATATTTCTCCCCCGCCCAGTTTCCTCGCGCAAGCCCGTGCGCAAGCGAGGGACTGGGTGGTTGCCATTGAAATAGTTAATTCCATACATCTATATAATGGGTTACATTAAAAATTCCCTGCACTCCCGTTTTGTAAAACTTCGCACTCGAATGCAGATAGTCAATAAAAATTTTTCCTGGTTTCCGCTTTTCCATCAAACAATGATGAGCCAGCTTTGTATCAGTATCATCGGTATCATTTCCTATCATTTGAAATAAATATTTGAGAGCAGAAAATTACGAATTAAACTTTGGCGCAATTTTGCAGGTATATTAAAAACAATTTCAATGCAACCATATCTTTTCTCAATACTCATCAGCACTTTTTTATGGCAAGGAAATTCTTCAAACAAAGATTCATTCCCGAATCAAAAATTTTCTGTTGATGATTATCAATACACCGTGCTCAATGATATTGAATATGCAAATGTTGACGGGCAATCAATCAAACTCGATCTCTACCAACCCACTGGATTAAATCAACCCTCACCTGTTTTACTTTGGATTCATGGCGGCGCATACACCGGTGGCGATAAAGCGAATGCGCACAAATATGCATGGATGTTCGCTGAGAAGGGAATTGCAGTTGCATCGGTTAATTATCGCTTGGCACCGGGAGCAGTTTATCCTTCGCAGGTGAATGATGTAAAAGGTGCCATACGTTTTCTAAGAGCGAATGCAGCAAAATATAATCTCGATGCAAACCACATTGGAATTTTGGGAACATCTGCCGGTGGCTCCATTGCCTGCCAGGTTGGAGTTACCTGCGGTGAAAAAGATTTGGAAGGAACAACAGGCGGAAATTTAAATTACTCAAGTTGTGTGCAGGCAGTGGTGGATTGTTTTGGTTCTTTCAGTTATGAAAACATGAAGCAAACAGGATTTTCAAAGTCACGTGAAAATCACATTGAGATGTTGCTGGGCTGTGATGATGTGAACTCACCGGAATGCTGGGAAAAAATAAAAAAGATTGCGCCCGAAAATCATTTGGATAAAAATGATCCGCCGTTTTTTATTCTGCATGGCGAACAGGATCACAGTGTGCCCGTGCAAAACAGTATTGACTTCAACAAAAAATTATTGGCTGCAGGGATTCCGTCCACACTCATCACCGATCCTGATTATGATCATGATGTACGGCTCGTGGTAAAATATTTTGATGAGGTAATGAAATTTTTGAATCAGTATTTGAGATGATTAACCCCCCTCTAACTCCCCCTCGAAAAGAGGGGGAGAACTCTCGGCTTCGAACTCAGCCGAATTAATTCTTCGAGTAGTAATAAAGAGTAGAGCAATTTTCAGGAACTAAAATGTGCTTTGCCTGCAACTGAATTTCTTCTGCAGTAACTGCGAGGTATCTTTTTATTTCTTCATTCACCAGATTCGCATCGCCCAATAATTCGGCATAAGCCAAACTCATTGCCCGGTGAAGAATTTCAATTTCCGAAAAAATAGTTTGTGCTTCAAGGCGGTTTTTCACTTTCGCTAATTCCTGCTCATCAACCTTGCTTGAAATTATTTTATCAAGTTCATCAAGAATTGCCTGCTCTGCAATTTCCATGGTTATGCCTTTCACCAATTTCCCTTCCACCACCATCAACCCGGGATCAATAGAACCTGTTTGGTATGCATTCACTTCCGAAAATAATTTTTTCTCTTTCACCAATGCTTGATAAAGCCGCCCCGATTTTCCTCCCGATAAAATATCGCTGATTAAATCTGATGCATAAAAATCTTTATCCAATCTGCCGGGAATGTGGTATGCTTTGTAAATCGCATCCAATGGAACATCGGCATGCACAGTTAAAGTTCTTGCTTCGGCTTGCTTTGGCTCCTGAATTAAATTCCGCTGCATCACATTCCCCTGCGGAATTTCACCAAACCATTCTTCAGCCAATGCAAAAACATCTGCTGTTTTTACATTTCCTGCAACAACAAGAATTGCATTATCTGGTCTGTAATTTTTAAAGAAAAAATTTCTTACGTCATCCAGCTTCGCATCTTCAACATGCGAAAGTTGTTTGCCGATCGTAGGCCATTGATACGCATGAGTGGTATATGCAAGTGCGCGCAACTTATGCCACACATCGCCATAAGGTTGATTGATGTAATGCTCTTTGAATTCTTCACACACTACTTTGCGTTGCACTTCTAATGAATGTTCACTAAAGTCGAGTTCATTCATGCGATCACTCTCTAACCAAAATGCCGTTTCAATATTTTGGGAAGGAAGTGTTTCATAATAGTTAGTGATATCAGTAGAAGTGAAAGCATTGTTCTCGCCGCCGGCCTGTTGCAGCGGATCATCAAACACTTCAATATTTTTTGAGCCGCCAAACATCAGGTGTTCAAACAAATGAGCGAAACCGGTTTGCTCGGGAGATTCATCACGCGAGCCAATGTTGTATAAAATATTTACTGCAGCCAGTGGAGTGGTGGTGTCTTCATGCACAATTACTTTGAGGCCGTTGGAGAGTATTGTTTTTTGGAATTGAATCATCAGGAGAATATTTCGATTTCAAAAATACAGCATGCGTTTCATACACGTTCATTTAATAAAGTGCAGTTCTAAAAAGTGAATGTTATTATTTTCCTCACCCTTTATCCCTCTATTCCTCATCTGCCTTCGGCATCTTCTCCTCATTAAGAGTCCTTCGGACAAAGGAGAAGCGTATTGGAAGAAGAATATTTTGGGAGAGGGAATTCCCAATTTTTAGAACTGCCTTAATACCAAAGAGTATAAAACTTGCAGAGGTTTTTCATCGCCTAAAAATGAATTGTAAATTTGAATTTACAATTTAATAAAAAATTGTAAATTTGCATTTACAATTGTAAAAGATGGAAAACTTAACCGAATTGTTTCAATACAGCAAACGCATGGCTGCTGTGGTGCGCGATGCGCCTCCGCGTTATGTGATGAATGAAATTGATTTTCACGATCGCCTGATTGGGTTGATGGGATCACGCGGTGTAGGTAAAACCACACTCATGCTTCAGTACCTTAATCAAAAATTTAAAAGCAACAACAAAGGATTGTATGTGTCAATGGACTATCCTTCGTTTTCCGAATTATCATTGGTGAGTGTTGCAGAGTCATTTGAAGCGCAAGGCGGAAAAACACTTTTTGTAGATGAGGTTCACAAATACGATCACTGGTCGGCGCACTTGAAAGGCATTTATGATACACTGCCTGAGTTGCATGTAATCTTCTCTGGTTCATCTGCCGTTCACTTGCACAAAGGCAAAGGCGATTTGAGCCGGCGCGCAAGTATTTATAAGATGAGCATACTTTCTTTCCGCGAGTTTCTTCAGTTGGAAACAGGGCAGACATTTGAAGCTGTTTCTTTAGATGATATTTTAAAGAACCACGTTGACATTGCTTTTGCGATTAAGAAAAAAGTGAAACCGCTTTCCTACTTCAATACTTATTTAAAAACGGGAGCATATCCGTTTTACCTCGAAGGCAAACAATTGTTTTCACAAAAACTAATCAGCATGGTAAATCAGGTGATTGAATCTGATTTGGTAATGATCAATAACATTGAAGGGCGCTTCATTAACAAGATGAAGAAACTGCTTTACATGATCGCATCATCACTTCCATTTATTCCAAACATTACAAAGTTGAGTGAAACTACGGGCATCTCGCGACCGCTGTTGTATCAATATTTAGAATACCTGCAAGATGCTGAGTTGATCTCAATGCTGCATTCAAAGGGAAAAGGATACAGCACGCTCATTCGGTCCGAAAAAATTTACATCAACAATACCAACCTTGTATTTGCATTGGCAAATCAGCACCACGAGATTGGCAGCATTCGCGAAACATTTTTTATGAGTATGCTCAAGCCGCATTTTTTAGTTGAGGCAACTTACCCCGGTGATTTTTTTGTAGAAAAGAAATTCACTTTTGAAATTGGCGGCAAGGGCAAAACCAATCAACAGATTGCAGATTTAAAAAATGCATTCATTGCCGCCGATGATATCGAAACCGGATTTGGTAATAAAATTCCTCTGTGGTTGTTTGGATTTCTTTATTAGCATTGTAAATTTGAAATTACAATTAGTAGTTACAATTGTAAATTTGGATTTACAATTCAAGTTTCAGCATTTAACAGCAGTTGTTTTTTTGGTGCAACAATCCCACTGTATCTTTGTTCTGTTATTATGACTACTTCACAACTTCTTCACCGCGCCCTTAACTTCGAATTCCTCACTGCAGAAGAAGGATTATTTCTCTATGAAAATGTACCTACTGCAGAGTTGATGGCTGTTGCGCATGAGTTGCGCCTGAAGCTGAAGCCCGAGAAAATTGTTACGTGGATCATCGATAGAAATTCAAACACCACCAATGTTTGTATTGCCAACTGCAAGTTCTGTAATTTCTTTCGCAAGCCGGGGCATGAGGATGCATACATCACCACCATTGATCAGTACAAAGAAAAAATTGAAGAGATGTTTCGCCTCGGCGGCGATCAGTTGTTATTACAAGGCGGACACCATCCTGATTTGGGTTTAAGTTTTTATGTAAATCTTTTCAGTGAACTCAAATCACTTTATCCTAAGTTGAAGTTGCATGCACTCGGTCCGCCTGAGATTGCACACATCACCAAATTAGAAAAGTCAACACATACAGAAGTGCTGAAGGCGTTGGTTGCAGCGGGACTCGATTCATTGCCCGGTGCAGGCGCCGAAATTTTAAATGATCGTGTTCGCCGGTTAATTTCAAAAGGTAAATGCGGCGGACAAGAATGGTTGGATGTAATGCGTGCTGCTCACCAACTCAACATCACTACTTCTGCCACCATGATGTTTGGTCATGTAGAAACTTTGTATGAACGCTTCGAACATCTTACGTGGATCAGGCAGGTGCAGAGTGAAAAACCAAAACATGCAAAAGGATTTCTTGCTTTTATCCCTTGGCCTTTTCAGGATGAAGGAACCTTGTTGCGCAGAGTGCGTGGTGTAAAGAATGGTGTTACGGGTGACGAATACATTCGCATGATTGCACTCAGCCGTATTATGTTGCCGAACATTAAAAACATACAGGCATCGTGGTTGACAGTGGGAAAAGAAATTGCTCAAGTTTGTTTGCATGCCGGTGCAAATGATTTTGGTTCTATCATGATTGAGGAGAATGTGGTGAGTGCTGCCGGTGCGCCGCATCGCTTTACTTCACAGGGAATTCAGGATGCAATTACCCAAGCGGGTTACCAACCACAGTTGCGCAATCAGCAATATGAGTTTCGCGAAATGCCGGTGATGGAGCAGCAGGTGATTGGTTATTGAATGAAATTCTTTTCGAATGAAATAATATCTTTCTTCTAAAAAACTTTTTCTTGACATCCTCACCCCCGGCCCCTCTCCGAAAAAGGAGAGGGGTGGCTGTCGCATGAATAGTTAAAACAGTTTTTGATTTCGTTTGTGTGTAATAAAATTTCATGTACGTTTGAATCAAATTCACTATGATGCTTACAAAAAAGAAAGTGTTCAATTCTTTTAAAGACCTCCCCGAGAATTTTTCTGTAGAGGAACTTTTAGATCGAATAATTTTTCTTCAAAAGATTGAAGCCGGATTACTTGATTCTGCAAATGGAAATACTTTCTCTACTGCTGAGGCAAAGAAAAGAATGAAGAAATGGTTGACACCAATTGAATAGACAGATTTTTGTTATTAGAAAAGCATTTTATTATTAATTGATTTTTTTTTTTCACTGCTTCAATAATTTTTTTGTGATTGTTCCAATAGGAGTTTTTAACTCTACCAAATAAACACCTGCCACAAAAGGTGTGAGATCAAAATTGATTTGATGGCGCGCTGCATTTAGTTTTTCTTTTCTCAATATTCTCCCTTGTAAGTCGTACAAAATAATACTTGCTTCATTTTGTGATGCAGGAAGATTATAGTTGATGATGGTTTGCTCATGTGCAGGATTGGGAAATAGTTGCATCTCCAATGCATCATTTATTTCAAATGTACCAATGTTAGTAAAGCAATTTGGAACGAGACAACCGTTGCTATCGAGTTTTACTAACCATACATCTTGGGAGTAGATGCCGAGTGAATCGTACCAATGATAAGCAGAGCCACTGATGATAAAACCTTTATCCCA
>JAJAYG010000181.1 GCA_026786335.1 Chitinophagales bacterium
CACAAGAGATGAAAATACCTTCATCTATAAATTTGAGCCAACTTGTGCAGGAGAAACTTGATAGAGAAAACTGCAAGATTAACGGAACCAAATAAATTTGAATTTAAAAAGGGGAAAGGGAATGAAGAAAATATTACAAGCAAAATTGGGTGTGGTTTATAGTTTAGTTGTAACTTTCTAAACACAAGAGCCCTGTACCCATGACTGTTAAGGAATACAATCAAAGTGTTGAGCAATTCGCAGATCGCGTATTTCGCTTTATTGTAAAAAATATGCGAAACAGAGACGATGCGCAGGACGTGGTTCAAAATGCTTTCATGATTCTTTGGAAGAACTATGAATCCATTTCCTTCGAAAAAAGCAGATCTTATCTTTTTACAGTTGCATATCACAACATGATTGATCAGTTTAGAAAGAAAAAATTTAATGAAGAGCTAAGTGATGACCATAATCAAATACAGGGAAACAATTATCAATACACCGGAACGCGCGAAGCGCTTGATGAAGGATTAAAAAAGTTACCCGAGTTGCAACAGACTGTTGTTCTCTTAAGAGATTATGAAGGCTATAATTACGAAGAGATTGGTGAGATCACAGGATTGAATAAATCGCAAGTAAAAGTTTACATTTTTAGAGCAAGGCAAGCATTGAAAAATTATTTAGTAAAAACAGAAAATGCCATTTGATGATTAATCTGATTAACTACGAGGAATATTTTTTTAGAGCTGCTGAAGGAGATTTATCTAAAGCTGAGGAGGCAGAATTATTTCTTTTTATTAAGAATCATCCTTTATTACAGGCAGAATTAGATGCTTTTAAATCTACTGTTCTGGTGCCTGATGAGTTAGTTGTTTTTACGAAGAAAAATGAATTGAAGAAAGCTGAGATTGATTACAATGAACTGCTCGTGCGCTATGTTGAAAATGATTTGAATGCTTTGGAAGCAGATCAAGTAAATAAATTAGTTGCTGCCAATTCTTCATTGAAAAAAGAATTCGATTTGTACATGGCAACAGTGTTTGTGGCCGATGAATCAATTGTTTTTCCTGATAAGAATTCTTTGAAGAAGCAAGAGGTTAGAATTATACCCATCTATATTCGTATCGCAAGTGTTGCTGCTATTGCGGCTTCCCTTTTAATTGTAATTTACTTAGGCGGCTTGAATTTTATCAACTTAACGAATGTGCCTTCAACTGCAGAAGTTCAAATTACCGATACCAATAATGTTGTAATTCCAAAACAACAAGCAAGCAATTCGATTGCT
Organism: Chitinophagales bacterium; assembly: GCA_026786335.1. GTDB lineage: Bacteria > Bacteroidota > Bacteroidia > Chitinophagales > UBA10324 > JAJAYG01. The sequence continues at coordinate 1,265 of JAJAYG010000181.1, forward strand.
TCAAACAATTCAAATTCTATTGTTGCTCGGGTTGATTCACAAAACGTAAGAGCAAAAAGTTTTTCAGCCACTGATAAAAAAGTAATTAAGCATCATAAGCAAAACAGGTTGGTTGCATCAACAGTGCCAGGGGTAAAAAATAATGATGTTTTGGATTTAACTTTTAATGAAGGTGAAATAAATAAGTTATCAACTGAGGGAATGAATTATATCAACTTTCAGCCAAGAGTTAGAAAAGCAAAATACATTGAGAAGTATGACCAGGTTTTTGAAGCAGTGGCCGAGCACTCAAATTCAAAGGAGATTAAAAGTGTTGCTGCACAAATTGGAAGTGAGTTATTAAAGCTTAGCGGAAGAGGAAGTTACTTAAATAGTGCAAATGCATTTAACAGCAACAAAAAGAAATTACCTGTTAATTTATCGATCACCGGTGAAAAATTTAATTTCTCTCACAAATTCTTTAAGAATAGAAGTAAAAATTTAAATGATTTTAAAAAATAATTACAAAACAATTTCCTTCCCATGAAAAAAATAATCTTGATTTTAATGTTTGTGTTCCCGGTACTTGTAAATGCGCAATCAGGGATGACTGCGCAGCAGCAAGAAGAATTTAAAAAGCAAATGGAGCAGTTTAAAATTGATATGGATCGCCAGATGCAGTTATTAAAAGATTCACTTAACCAATTGAATGCTCAAATGAAAAATGAAGACTGGTCAGCATTTGATACCTCATCTTTTGATGCGGATGCTGAACCACCAATGGAAGAATATCCCGGAGGAATTGATATTGGAGCTAATAATGATTCAACCGAAGTTCATGTTGGTAAATGGAATATTATTGTTCATGAAGGTGATGATGGCGAAGAAGACCATGTTCAGATTTATAAGAGTGACCAGGAAAATAATTACGAAGATGATTATAAAGAACCTGCGAATCTTGTTACCAAGTTTCTACAATTGGATATTGGGTTAAATAATTATTTCGCAAAGGATTTCAATTCCAAACTTCCTGCTCAATACCAGCCAATGGAACCCATTCCCGGTAAATCATGGGTGGTGAATATTCATGCGTTTGATCAGCGGGTTAACTTGATTGATCATCATTTATGGTTTGCATACGGAGTATATTTTGAACTCAACTCTTACAAGTACAATACCGACGAAGTGCTGATTCCTAAAATTGATTCTGTAGACTTTTATACAAGTGATTCGCCTATTAAAAAGAACAAACTGTCAAGCGAGTATATTGGTATTCCGGTTACTTTTCGTTTTGAATCAAACCCGGACAACTTCAGTAAATCGTTTCACATAAGTGCAGGTGGGTTTGGAGAATACCTGATTGGTGCGCATACAAAAACCAAGAGTACTTCAAATGATAAAGCAAAAGCGCATGATGACTTTAACCTCAATAGATTTCGTTATGGAGTAACAACGAGATTAGGTTATGGATGGGCAAATTTATTTGTCAATTATAGTTTATCTGAATTGTTACAAGATGGAACAGGCCCCGTTGTCTATCCGTTCTCGGCAGGTTTAGCATTGGAATTTTAAATTACTGTCGCCAACATGATCTTGCAAAAAAAGAATTGCAATAATGATGGCGATTTCTTTTCAATGATTATAAGTGTCAGTTGCTTTGTAACCAATCACCTGATCATTTCTGCTTCCAAAGGGTTTGTAATAAACTAATAACTGATAAGTGTTTTCCGCTTCATGATCGCTTCCTTCAAGCAACAAAGCATCTGATTGACTTTCATCTTCAGCAGAAAAAAAATAATACTGGTAATCATAATTACCCTGTTTCAAAAACAATGTTGTTTCATATTGCGATGATTGTGAATTGTATTTCATTTCATAATCATCAATCAATTGCCAACCATTGAATTGACCAATCAAATAAATTTTTTCTTTGCGAAAAGGAAAATCAACAGGCAATGAAAAGTGCACGTGAACATAATCGGGCTGAGCATCCTGATCAAAGTAATCCAGAATACCCGGAATAAATTTTCCATTATTATCATGGGAGTAAAAATATTGCTGCTTGTTTCGAATTTCATCTGGTAGCAAATTCACAATAATCTTACTGCTTTTCTCTTCGATTGATTGCACACGACCCGTGCGGTATTTTAAGGTGCGGGTATCAAAAGTTCTGAATTCCTTTCCGGCTTCGAACTGCGAGTTTGCCGAAAAATATTCTAACTGTTCAGGTTTAACAAATTGCGGCTGTAAATTGCTGAGGGCATTATCCCACCTGAAATTCTGCAAAAGCAAAACTTTAATTTCTGAGATGGGGTTAGAAATGGCGAGGCCATGATAGTTGATTGTAAAATCAATCTGCTGGTATTCATTTTCCCCTCTTAAATCTCCTGTTCCGGTTACATGTGTTAAAAGTTTTACTTTATTTTCGAAAACAATAAACCGTTTGGTGAGCACTGTTTGTTCCTGATCATTATCGGTATAAACTTTAATGATGTAGTTACCCGATCTGGTAAGCCGAATATTTTCATTGGGAAATAATACATCATAGTGGGTATATAGTTGATCTGTGTTAAATGAATATTTTGAATCATGAATATCCTGTTCTGCAAATCCTGACAGGTAATCGAATGAAGTGAGTTCAGAAATAGTCCAATCGAAATTGCAAAGAACAATGGTGTAGAAATAGTTTTTTCTGTCGCCGTCAAGGTCATCAAATTTTAAATGCAATTGAGACATGCCCGTGAGCGGAATAACTGGATCGGTAAGTATAAGGGGCTCAACAAAAAGTTGCACCGTTTTAATGTTTGGAACAAAAACCTTATCAGTTAATATTTCCCGGTCATCAGCAAATACATTGGTGGCAAATTGTATGCAGCCTAAAAGCATAAAAAATATTCTTCCTTTCTTAATCATAAGCAGAGAACGAATTGACAAACTTAAGATTATTGGGTAAAGAAAAATTTATTGTTGAAAACACTTTTTCAATCCTTTTTGATTTTAGTAGCTTCACTTCGTGACATTTGAAATTATAATTAACTCGATTGATGAACTAGCATCCGTTGCTAAGAATATTTTAATGCAATGTGAAGGCAGAAAAATATTTGCTTTTGAAGGAGAAATGGCATCGGGAAAAACCACCATCATCAAGGCCTTGTGTAAAGAACTGGGAATTGAAGGAAATGCTGTTAGCCCTACGTTTTCCATTGTAAATGAGTATAAGGGCGAAAAAAATATTTTTCACATAGATTTATATCGTGTTAAAAATATGAATGAAGCATTAGATATTGGGATTGAGGAATATCTTTCGGGAAATGAATTTTGTTTCATTGAATGGCCGGGATTGATTTTATCTTTACTTCCCCATGAAACAGTTAAAATAAATATTTGTGCCAAAGAGAAAGACCAACGGC
>JAJAYG010000182.1 GCA_026786335.1 Chitinophagales bacterium
GAATTCCACTATAAAAATTTTATTAAGGATAAATGAACGCATTTGTATTTAAACCGTTTGCGCTGTTGTGTTCTTATCACAGTTAAATATTTTCTATGAAAAAAATGATCGCTACGATATCATTTATTCTGTTAGCATTTAGTTTGTTTGCGCAAACAAAATGGGTTGCAGATACTTCACAAACCAATATTAGATTCACAGCAACTCATTTGGGCGTTAGCGAAGTTGACGGGCATTTTACAACATACGATGGTGCAATGGTTTCAACAAAACCTGATTTTACAGATGCACAAATTTATTTTTTGGTAAGTGTAAACAGCATCAATACTAACAATGGATTGCGCGATAACCATTTGAAGTCACCGGATTTTTTCGATGCTCAAAAATATCCGCAGATAAAATTCAAGAGCACCTCATTTAAAAAAATTAGTGATAAACAATATTCTCTTGAAGGCGATCTCACAATTCGCGATGTAACTAAGCATGTAACATTCGATGTTACCTATGGAGGCACCGTAAATGATGCAGAAGGAAAAACGAAAGCAGGATTTACTGCTACCACAACCATCAATCGCTTTGACTATAAACTCAATTGGAATAAAATTACTGAAGCCATTGCTGTTGTAAATTCTGATGTTGCAGTTACTATTTCGCTGGAGTTTACGAAGCAGAAATAATTTTTATAAAATTATTTATTTACACCAGAAAAAATGTCCTCGCTTCCTTTACTCCACAATTAATTTCTTTGTTGCAAGCAATTGTTTGCCAGAAAAGAGTTCGCAGAAATAAACGCCTGCCTTCAACTCCTTCCGTTTGAGAAGCAGTGATAGCACATTTACATTTACATTTTCATTTCTAAGCAGTTCTCCTTGAATCGAATAAATTCTTAATTGCAATTCATTATTTCGAAATTGGGAAATGTTTTGAAACCTGAAATAACATTCATCCTTCATTGGATTTGGAAAAATCCCAAATGTGGGAGCAACGCTTGAAGGATTATTAATGCCAACAATATTTGGTTCACCAAATCCTGTATTGAAACTGTAAGCATTGTAAAAACCAAAGCCATAACCAATTGCTTGAAATCCCCTATCGCTTTGAAGAATATGACTGCCTTCTAATAAAGAAATCTTTGCAAAAGAATAAGCAGAATTGAATGCAACTGAATTAAAAGCCGATGAAATATTAGTTCCATCAAGAGTCATGGATGAAGCTGCATCATTTGTACAAACGATATTGACGAAATGCAAAGGAGTGCTGAATGTATTTACTGATTTAAAAATTGATTTCATTTCTGTAAATGAAAGTGGTGCAAGTATAACCATTGACGGATCGCCATTACCGCTTGCGCTACAAGTTCCGCCTTTACTAAATTGAACAACTGCCACAGGATTTGATGAAGTAAAATATGTTGTTGCAGTTAAAACCTGCTCAAAATGTTCACCTGAATTCAAAGTCGCTTTTAACACACCGTCAAAATAAACCTCAGTTTGATCTACTGAAGCAATCACCCGAAACGGATCACCACCCTGGCCTGAAAAAGGAACAAGAATGTATTCATCCCCCCACGTATCAACTGGATAATTTTGATCATAAGTATGACTTGTGGCTGAACAGTTTGATATGGCACCCCAAATTTCTCCCCATCTTATGCCTGAGAAAACAGCAATCTTTTTACTCTGATCTGAAGTTGAAATTTGTGTGCCCGTTAAATCACCATACGCTTGAAGTTGAAAAAGTTGTCCTTCGTTCAAAGAAATTACAAAGGGAATTCCCGGCGGGCGGGCAGATAGTGTAAAGACCGATGGCGTAATTTCAACTTCTGTACTATCTGCTGTTCCTTCAATTACTAATTCTGAAGAACCTCCCTGAACACCATCATCATCATGAGCAACAATAATATAATCAGTACCCAATTCATTGCTCGGCAATACTAAGGTTGCCTCAGAAAAATAGGCACGATTGTGAAAAGCATATAAACTAATAGGGTGATCTGCTACCACTTTTATTCCTGTATTCGAATAAGATTCATCGCCGATCGGATAATAAATTGCATCAGGAAGAAAAATTTCAGTTGATGTTGAAGCTCCTACACTAAAGCTTTGAATATATCCGGTGCCAGGAATAATTATACTTCCATTTGTTACTGAATCAGAACTAAGCACAATTGAAAATGTGGGTGGTCCATTCATTGATAAATCCAGGTTCTCCATAAAACCCAAGTAGAATTCAGTGCTTTTGCTTGAATGATTTTGAGCCTTGGTAAATCCCGAATGAATAATTAGAAAAAAAAATAATAGTATTGTTAAGCTGCATTGTTTGTTCATTTGAAAAGATTCAATCTGAAAAATACAACCAATTATTGAGAGCTTTTCAAATTATTTCTTCAAACGCCTTCACCTTTTCTCTCCATTCACTTTTGATTTCTACCGTTTTATTATTCGCATAATCAAAGCACACCATTATATTTTTTGCCACAGCAATAATTTCGGTAGTTTCATTTTCTTCTTTTGTGATCACACATTCAAAGTCAAAACTTTTATTTCCCAATCTTGAGCAGCGCAGGTTCACAAAATAATTTCTGTACCCAAAGATCGGTTGCTTAAAATCGATTTCCATTCTTGCCAATATCATTCCTTCTTCACGCCAGTTCACTTCAGTTTCATTAATTACTGTTGTAAAATATTTGATGCGTGCTTCTTCAAGATAGGTGAGGTACGTTGCATTGTTTACATGATTCAATAAATCAAAATCTGAAAAACGAATTTCAATTGGGACTTTGAAGCGGAATACACTCAAATTTATATCACTCATAAAATAAATTGTTAAATCGGCGAAGTAAGGTGCTGCATGTTGATCACCAAAAATAATTTATGATCCCCCTCTAACTCCCTCTTTTCAAGGGGGAGAATGGCTGGCGCATTAAACAATCACAAATCACAAATAATTATTTCAAAAAAATTAAACCTGAGGTTCCGAAACAGAATCTGCTAAAATTTGCTTTTTCTTTTTTTGTCTCGAGTACTCGGAATGAATATTTTGAACTGAGAAAGTATTTGTGATTTGAATTTTGGTACTTGGTGCTTACTTTATTCATCAGCCCTTCTCTTCGCAGATCATACTGAGGTGAATAATTGTTTCAACTGCTTTCTGCATATCCTGCACACTCACCCATTCTTGTTTAGAATGGAAGGCATGCTCACCTGCAAAAATATTCGGGCAGGGCATTCCCATAAATGAAAGTCGTGAACCATCGGTGCCGCCGCGAATACTCATAGTTCTTGCTTTTAATCCTACGCGATGCATTGCTTCAATGGCATAAGCAGATACGTGCGGAAATTTATCGAGTACTTCTTTCATGTTGCGGTATTGCTCAATCACATCAAACTTAAAAGACGAGTTGGGATAATCTTTTATTTCGCGATCACAAATTTGTTTCACCAAATTTTCTTTCTCCAGCAAACCTGCAAGAGTAAAATCACGAATGATCAATTTAATCACTGCCTGTTCTAATGTTGCATTGAAAGTGGTGGCATGAATAAATCCATCTCTGCCTTCGGTAGTTTCAGGCGAGAGTTTGTCTTTCGGTAATGAATCAATAATCGAAGAAGCAATTCTGATTGCATTCTCCATTCTTCCTTTTGCAAAACCCGGATGCACACTCACGCCATTGATCGTAATCACTACCTGATCGGCGCTCCACGTTTCATCTTCAAGCGTTCCTGCAGTTTCGCCATCAATGGTGTAACCGAATTGCGCTCCTAACTTTTTCATGTCAACATGATCAACGCCGCGACCAACTTCTTCATCGGGCGTAAAAAGAATTTTGATAGCCCCGTATTTTATTTCGGGATGCGTGATTAAAAAATTTGCTGCATCCATTATTGCTGCCACGCCTGATTTATTATCGGCGCCAAGTAAGGTAGTTCCGTCAGCAGTAATAATATCGTTACCAATCTGATCTTTCAAATCTTCATGCTCACTCCTTCTTATCACCACAGAATTATCATTCGGCAACACCAAATCTTTTCCATCATAATTTTTATGAATGATGGGTTTCACATTGGTGCCGCTGCAATCGGGTGAGGTATCTACATGTGAGCAAAAACAAATGGGAGGAACATTTTTCTTTTCTGAATTTGCAGGAATGGTTGCATACACAATTCCGAATTCATCAAGGTGCGCATCGCTGATTCCCATTGCTTTCAGTTCTTCCACTAATACATGCGAAAGATTTTTTTGCTTTTCGGTGGAAGGTGTTGCTGTTGATTCGGGATCAGATTGTGTATCAATTTTTACGTAACGGATAAACCGTTCGGTAACGGTGTGGTTGATGTTGAGAGAGTTCATGCACCAAAAGTAAGGAGCATTAATAGAAGGTTGATCGTTGGTTTATAAAGTGAAGTTATTGAGGTAATAAGTTGCAGCGGACATTACTAATTCGATTCGATGTAAAAAATATTGCTGCAGGAGTTTATTTGTTGAGGGTGGAGAATGAAAAAGAAAAACTGGCGGTGAGGTTTGTAAAAGAATAGCTGATGCTAAGTAAATAATGCATCTGTAATTTTCGATTACTTCTTGAGAGTTTTGTAAATTCGCAAGAGTAAAATCAACAACATGAATTTCGGCGTAGTAAGCATTGATAAAGAAGTAATGGGCGGCACACCTGTTTTTGTTGGTACGCGTGTACCGGTTCAAGCGCTGTTCGACTACATTGAAACCGGAGAAACACTCGAAGAATTTTTAGAGAACTTTCCATTTGTAACTAAAGAGCAGGCAGTGCAGGCACTTGAGATGGCTTGCATAACTTTGACATCGGAAAAAATTCATCATGAAAATTTTGCTTGTCGAAAATATTCCTACCAAAGTCAAGCTCGATTTCGAAAAAAATTTTGAAGTGACAACGGTGCGCGACATGCAATGGCTCGGAAAGAAGAACGGAGAACTCCTCTCCTTAATGGTCAACAACAAATTTGATTTCTTTATTACTGTTGACAAGAACTTACAGAATCAGCAGTTGCTTGAAAAATTTGAACTCAGCATCTTCGTTCTTTATCCCTTCAACAATAAGCACCAAACGATTCAAACTTTTATAGAAAAAGTAAAAGAGATAATGGAAAAGAATCTTTTTGGAAAACTGAATGAGATAAAACTTTAAATATTTTTTCTTTCATCAAAATAAATTTCTATCCACGTCCTTATTTCGTTTCTTCCTCCGTCATTTCAAAAACATATTTCACCATGGCGAAAACCATTTCTCAAAAAATAATTTTTAAAAACACCACCGCTGCTGTTCTTTATGATTTGTACATGAATGCAAAAAAACATTCGGAACTCACCGGCGGCGAAGCAAAAATCACTGACAAAGAAGGCGCAAAGTTTTCTGCGTATTCCAGTTATTGTTGGGGAAAGAATTTGCAGTTGATAAAAAACAAACTCATTGTAC
>JAJAYG010000183.1 GCA_026786335.1 Chitinophagales bacterium
ACATTAACAATGAAGCATTCCTTACCGACATTTCAATTTTAAGCAGCAAATATTTTGATCCGCAAAATGTTATGTCGCGGTACGCAATTGAACAATTTGATGATCCCGCATTTAACGCTGATTCAATTAAAGAGCTGGAAGACTGGAGCGTGGAATTCAATGATGGTAAATATGGAAATGACCCTGCACATTTTTATGGCATGGGCCCCTATAAAGTTACCGCGTGGGATAGAGAGAGTGCTGTTACACTGGAAAGAAAAGAAAATCACTGGACTCAAAATTTAAAGACTGGTAACATCTACATGAATTCTTATCCGCAAAAAATTATTGTGAAGGTAGAGAGAGATGAAACCGGCCTTGCGCTGGATTTTAAATCGCAGGCGATTGATGCTTCTGCCAGTTTACCCAGTAAAGTATTGATCGAATTGCAGAAAGATTCTTCCTTCAATCTTAATTACAACTCTTCTTTTATACAGAGCTACAGTGCAAATTTTATTGTATTGAACATGCGCCCTGATGGAATTTTACATAAAAAAATATTCGATGATTTAAGAGTGCGAAGGGCTTTTGCCATGCTTACACCGGTTGACCAAATCATTAATGTTATTGTATTTGGAAAAGGGGTTCGCTGGCCCAGTGTAGTTTCCCCGTTAATGCCTGAGTTTAACAGCAATCTTAAATTGATTCCACTCGACATTGAAAGCGCAAAAAAATTATTGAACGAAGCAGGATGGAATGATTCTGATGAGGATGGAATTCTTGACAAAGAAATTGATGGAGTAAAAACTCCGCTGCAAGTTGAGTTTACTTTTGGATTACAGGGAAACTTATCAGTCAACCTGGTTAACATGGTTGTTGAATCTGCGGCAAAGGCAGGTGTTAAAATAATTCCTAAAGGAGTTGAGATTGGTGTGTTGCAACAAAATTTGAATCAGCATAATTTTGATATGGCAATTGCCGGCTGGACTGGTGGTGCATTTCAAAAAGATTATTCACAGTTATGGAGCTCGCAAGCATGGGCAAGTAAAGGAAATAACTTTGGTGGTTTTGGCGATGCAGCTTCCGATGTACTCATTGATTCTATGAGATATACTTTGAATGATTCTTTGCGCCATCAAATGTCGAAACGGTTTCAGAAAATCGTGTATGATCAGCAACCTTATGTTTTTCTTTATTCAACCTACCGTAAGATTGCTTTGCATAAGAGATGGGGAAATCAAATTGCAACAGCAGAAACGCCTTCTGTAGTTGTAAATAATTTAAAACTGCTTACAGCAACCGGCAGCACATCACTGCTTTTGAATGACGTTTCAAAATAGAAGAAATTTATTTTGAAAGAATATCATTGGCAGGCGGTAACAATAAATTCATTGAATGTGAATAATAAGGTTCACTATTATTGCACCATAAATTTTATAGTTAGCATCTTTAAGCCGTTTAAGAATTGAAAACCAAAATCAGTGTTATGAAAAAAATATATCTACTCATTATCTCATGTTTTCTTTTAACAAATGTGAATGCGCAATTTGAACTTGGTATCCGCAATGGAAACTTTGCCGGAATAAACGGAGCCTCTTTGAATCCAAGTTTTATTGTAGACGGTAGATTGAGCTGGGATGTTAATCTTGCTTCAGGCAGCGGCACCTTTGACAATACCTTTCTTTACATACCAAAGGATTCATTAAATTTTTTGGGCTTTGGAAATATTGTTGATCAGATAAAAGCAAAAGGATATTTCACCCGCTTCGATGCAAATGATCCGTATAAAAAATACGATTGGACTTATAACATGGAAGGCCTGGGCCCTTCATTCATGGTTAACTTTGGAAAGAATCATAATCATGCAATTGGTTTTACAACTGGGGCACGTTATTACATGTCGGTTAGTGATGTGCCGGGGCATCAGGCACAAAACGCTTACAGAGAATATCGCGATACAACTTTATGGGGAATCAACTGGCTTGATAATTCAACTAAGGTAGATGTAATGGGATGGTTTGAATATGGTTTAACCTATGCAGGTGTACTTTACAATAAAGACAAAAATGAAATTAAAGGCGGTCTTACTCTAAAATATCTTGATGGTGTTGCCGGCGCTTATGTTAAGAACACCAATCAAACGTATAATATTCTTGATGATAAAAATTTATACCTCGCAGGCTCTGTTGATTATGGAAGAACTGAATACAATGAATATGATTTCATTCATAAATACAGTGACTTAATTCATGGAAGCGGCTTTGGCGGAAGCATTGGTTTTACTTACGTACACAAAAAAGATTCAGCAGATTATACTTACGAAATGAATTGCAGAAAATATGTAGACCCTGATAAAAGCAATTACGTTTACCGCCTTGGTCTTTCATTAATTGATATTGGCTCTGTAAATTTTGATACCAATGCAGCCACATTTCATCTTCAGTCTGATAGTGTGATTTATCCTGACTATCGTGCTTCAAAATACACAAGCAATATTAATTTCGATCAAACAATCAGCTATGTAATTATGGGTGATTCCAATACCTCTTATGTTGCTAATAATTTTAAGATGGCATTGCCAACGGCTCTTGTATTGCAAGGGGATTGGAATATTTACAAAAGCTTTTATTTGAACGGTACCATTGTTAAAGGATTTGGACACAGTAGCGGGCAAGGCGTAAAAAGACCCGATGTTTATTCTATTACACCACGCTATGAGAATAAGTGGTTCGAAATAAGTATTCCACTATCGCTTCTTTATTACAATGAACTCAAACCACGAATAGGTTTCGCCTTGCGTGCAGGGAACTTCTTTATTGGAGGCGATGCATGGGGTGGTGTATTCGGATTAAATGACTTTGAAGGCGGTGATGTTTATGCAGGCGTTCACTTCTTTATTCCAGATAAAAAACTTAAAGATACCGATGGTGATTTGGTTTCCGACAAAATGGATTCATGCCTTCTTGATAAAGGACCATGTGCTACTCACGGATGTCCCGATCGTGATAAGGATGGTGTAATTGATAAACTCGATCGTTGCCCCGATGTGAAAGGACTTTTTTATTTGAAAGGTTGCCCCGATGCTGATAATGACAGCATACCTGATCTTGATGATCAATGCCCCGATGAACCGGGCTTGAGAGAGTTTGCCGGTTGCCCCGATCGAGACGGTGATAAGATTATTGATAAGAATGATAGTTGCCCCGATGTACCGGGCTTAGCAGAGTTTGCCGGATGCCCCGATCGTGATGGTGATAAGATCATAGACAAAAATGATAGCTGCCCCGATGTAAAAGGAATTCTTAAATACCATGGATGCCCCGAGCCACCAACACCACCAACACCACCAACACCACCAACACCACCAACAC
>JAJAYG010000184.1 GCA_026786335.1 Chitinophagales bacterium
GCTTTTCTTGAAATTAGAAATGTCAAATTGAGATTATCGCTCATGCGCAGCTATGCACGTGAGCTGCCTCCCCTTCGGGGAGGTTGGTGGGGCTATTTAAACGCATTAATCCCCGTCACATCCATCCCTGTAATCAGCAGGTGAATATCATCTGTCCCTTCGTAAGTAACTACCGATTCAAGATTCATCATGTGTCGCATAATAGGGTACTCGCCGGTGATGCCCATGCCGCCGTGAATCTGCCGCGCTTCGCGTGCGATGTTCAATGCAATCTCAACAGAATTTCTTTTCGCCATCGAAACCTGTTCGGGTGTTGCACGATTTTCATTCATTAAAACTCCAAGCCGCCACACTAACAATTGTGCTTTGGTAATTTCGGTAATCATCTCTGCTAATTTTTTTTGTGTGAGCTGAAATCCTCCAATCGGTTTGCCGAACTGAATTCTTTCTTTTGAATACCGCAATGCAGAATCGTAACAATCCATTGCTGCACCCAATGCGCCCCATGCAATTCCGTAACGCGCTTTACTCAAACAACCCAATGGACCTTTCAATCCTTTTACATTCGGTAAAATATTTTCTTTCGGAACTTTCACATTATCAAAAACCAATTCACCGGTTGCAGATGCGCGCAAACTCCACTTGCCATGTGTTTCGGGAGTAGTAAAACCTTCCATGCCGCGTTCAACAACCAAACCTCTAATGTCACCTGCTTCATCTTTTGCCCACACCACAGCCACATCAGCAAAGGGTGCATTGGAGATCCACATTTTGGCACCATTTAAAATCACATGATCGCCAGCATCCTTATAATTTGTAATCATTCCTGAAGGATTACTTCCATGATCAGGTTCAGTTAATCCGAAGCAACCCATCCATTCGCCGCTGGCGAGTTTGGGTAAATATTTTTTTCGCTGCGCTTCGCTGCCGTAAGCATAGATCGGAAACATCACCAAGGAACCCTGCACGCTTGCAGTGGAACGCACACCTGAATCGCCGCGTTCAATTTCCTGCATCATTAAACCGTAAGAGATATAATCTAAACCTGCACCGCCATATTCCTCAGGAATAGTAGGACCAAAACATCCAAGTTCTGCCAAACCTTTAATCAACTGTTTTGGAAACTCGGCACGCTGCGCATAATCTTCGATGATGGGTGTAACTTCTTTCTTCACCCAAGCACGCACAGTGTCGCGAATAAGTTTCTGTTCATCGGTGAGTAATTCATCTACAAGGAAATAGTCGGGTTGCTGGTAACGGTCGTCGCGCATGGTAAAATTATTTTTCGCAAAGGTAATTCGCAAAGGCATGGTTTTACAAAGTACTGAACAACAAAAAAATCTCCCGCAGATCTCGCAGATGAGCGCAGAATTATTTTTTTCTCCGCAGAAATCTGCGTGATCTGTCGGGAAACTTTTCCAGTTCTTAATATTGCGCTATGAAAATGAAAATTAAAAACCGGCGCATTGAATTCAAAGGCATTAAGTTTAATGCTAAAATTGGTTTGCATGAGGAGGAAAAAATTTTGGGAAATGAAATTGAGATTGATATCAGTATCACTTTTTTATCACCTGAAAAAAATATCAGTGATGCCATTGAAGAAACCCTTGATTATGAAAAAGTTTACAGTGTAATTGCTGCGGTGATGAAAGAAGAAATGAATTTGCTCGAAACATGCAGCACAAAAATTATTAAATCACTGGCTGAAAAATTTTCTTCCATTCAAAAAATAAAAATTACCGTAACCAAATTGCATCCGCCAATTGCAGGGAGAATTGAAAGAGTTGGAGTGAAGGATGAATGGGGGAGAGATAAATAAAAAAAGGGCGGCTCGCTTTAAGCCGCCTTTTTTTAGCGATGATTTCTTCTGATTAAAAATATATCAATGCTGTTTAATCATCCTCTTTGTATCAATCGTTTTACCTTCAAGCACCAAAGAATAATTGTAAACGCCGTCTTCTAAGTTTGAACTAAGAACAGTAAGTTGACCTTTACCTCTCGTAACAATTTCTACCCGTTGAATTACTCTTCCTAATTCATCAACAAAAACTATTTCAGCAGTAATAACATTTGCATCAATGCTGTAAGGGATGGTGCACTGTGAACCGTGCGGATTAGGAACACTTTGCCCCAAATAATTTGTTGCATCTGTTTTTAATTCTACCACTTGATTAGCTGGTGAGCCACCATCATCATTTGCAGTTTTCATTTTGTTTGAGCAGCAGCCATCAACTTGTGTTTTTAGATCAGTGATTTGTTGCTGTTGATCTTGTGCGACTTGAACAAGAAGCGGTATAAGGCCAATGTAATTCATGTATTTGACATCAAACGATTCATGAATTAATTTACCGGTAGAATCATATTGTGCAGGGAAAGTATATGTCTTAACCAAATCCTTAGCTATCAATTCTACATCATCCGAAATAAATCCCCGCTGATCTGTAGAAGGAAGATTCATGAACGAATAGTTAGCGGTATCAAAATGGTAACTTTTAGGTTGAAGTTTTTGAATGATGGATGCAGCATCTTTCAAATCAGTAACATCAATTTTAAATTTTGCTTCTGATGTCATCCAAAGCGTTGTTCCTCCTGCATTACCTTTTGCATAAACGGCAAAACCAGTTCCATTGACATCTCCATAAACACCCTATCTACTTCCTCCTCCACTTGGAACAGTACCGTAAACACCATAACTGATGTTCGCATTTTTTGCTGTGCCATAAACGCCATAATTAATTGTTGCATTTGATGAATAAGTTTCACCATACACTCCTGCATTCAAAGTTGTTGAGTTAAGTGCAAGGCCATGTATACCTATGGCTGCTGAACCCCCTTCACCTAAACCATATAAACCAGCATTGGTATTTGTTGAACCATACGCATAACCCCTAACTCCCCGGTTTTCTGCCATTGCCAAACCACCACCATTTGCTTCGGAATAAATGCCGAGATTTGATGCTGTTGATGTTGCAGTTTGCGCGTATGTTTTTAATCCAATATTTTTTAAAGTTGCATTTTTTGCTATTCCATACACCCCTGTATTTTCTGCTGAAGTAACTTCAGTTTTTCCAAGTACCCCATAGTTCTTCGCTGTAGAATATGAGGAGGTAACAATTCCATAGACACCTGCATTATCACCCGCAGAGTTACTTGCTCCCGATGCTTCACCATAGAGACCGTTAATGCTGCCGCCGCTTCCTATACTTCCTGTAGATTTTCCGTATGCTCCATAAACCAATCCTTCACTGTAAATCCCCGGATTGTATAAAGAAGTTATTACGTTCAGCTTTGCGGTCATACCGCTGTTAGTGCCAATTCCTACTTTTAATCCATCATCAAAAATCTGGCTATTACTAATTTCATTTGTCAAGTAATTAGTGACTTTTGTTACATAATTATCTTGCAAGCCGGAACATGCTATAAC